>CADBNS010000226.1 GCA_902796065.1 Ruminococcus flavefaciens | reverse complement strand
TCTGTATAGGTTTCCTGACCCTTGGTCTTCATTTTGATAGCGTCCCAGTTTTTCAGCACCTGATCGGTGTTATCAGCCAGGACATCGCCAAAGACATGGGGGTGACGTATAATCAGTTTTTTACAGATCTCGTCGCAGACGTCATCGAATGTGAACGAGCCTGTTTCTTCTTCTATTCTGCAGTGAAAAACGACCTGAAGAAGGACATCGCCGAGTTCTTCTCTGAGAAGCTCGGTATCCTTGAGGTCGATAGCCTCGATAGCCTCACAGGTCTCTTCAATAAAATCGCTTCTTATAGATTCATGGGTCTGTTCTCTGTCCCAAGGACAGCCACCTTCTCCGCGAAGTAGTCTGACGATATCAATGAGATCGTCAATCGAATAATTCTTCTTCTGCTGATATTCAACCATAGGAAAAGCACTCCTCTAATGATACCTTAAAATTGGACAAAATGCAACATTTTTTGATATTTTTGGCGCATTAGTGCGATGCACTGCCCATTGTACAATAGTTTTGGCGATAATGCATATAATCGCCCAGTTACAGCATAAATCTCCCCGTCCATTTCAGAACGGGGAGGCAGTATTTTATGTTCTGTCGACAAAGCCGACCTTGTGGTAGACCTTGGAAACGATGCGCTGAGAATAGCGCTGAGCTTTTTCAGCGCCCTCAGTATAGCACTGTTTGAGGTAAGCCTTGTCAGCGATAAGGCGGTCGAACTCTGTACGTATGGGCTCAAGGTGATCGGCAACAGCCTCACCGACAGCCAGTTTGAAGTCGCCGTAGCCCTTACCTGCGAACTCAGCCTCGATAGCGGCGTAGTCCTTACCGGTAACAGCGGAGTAGATTGACATCAGGTTATTGATGCCGTCCTTACCCTCGCGGTAAGCCACCTCTGCATCGCTGTCAGTAACAGCGCGTTTGAACTTACGGATAATAGTGTCCTTATCGTCGAGGATGAGAATACAAGCGTTTGGATTCTCGTCAGACTTGGACATCTTCTTAGTTGGGTCCTGAAGGGACATTACCTTTGCGCCGACCTCCATGATGTAGGGTTCCGGCAGGGTAAAGAAGTCGCCGTATCTCTGATTGAAGCGCTGAGCGATATTTCTTGCGAGCTCGAGGTGCTGCTTCTGGTCAACACCTACGGGAACGAAATCCGCGTTATACGCAAGAATGTCCGCAGCCATCAGTGACGGATATGTAAACAGACCGGCATTAACGTCGTCTGGGTGTTTCTGGCTCTTGTCCTTGAACTGGGTCATACGTGAGAGCTCACCGAACTGAGTATTGCAGCAGAGTATCCAGTTGAGCTGAGCGTGAGTGATAACGTGGCTCTGGATAAAGAGGATTGATTTCTGCGGATCGAGACCGCAAGCCATCATGAGAGCGTAAGCGGCCAGTGAGTTCTGGCGGAGCTTTGCAGGCTCCTGCTTAACAGTGATAGCGTGCATATCAGCAACGCAGTAGATGCAGTTATACTGATCCTGGAGAGGAGCCCAGTTTCTTACAGCACCGATATAGTTACCGAGTGTGAAAGTACCTGTAGGCTGGATAGCGCTGAAAATAAGTTTCTTATCGTCCATACGGATAGCTCCCTTACAGTATACCTGCTTCGTCCTTGAGCTGGCAGTTTCTCAGCTCATTGAGAACGCGCTGATAGAGAACGTAAATGGTACGCTTCTCCGGCTCATTCTCAGGGATAAGACCGGGATTGAAAACAACCTTGTAGATGCCGCCCTTAGTGAGGAGGAACATATTATGAGCTCTTGAAGTAGGGAGGTCATAGGACTTTACCTTCTCAGCCTTAGGGAGGATCTGACCGGCGTTAGCAACGAGGGTATGAGCAGCCTGAACGAGGTTTCTGTACTTCTGTGAAGCGCCGGTGTATTCACCGCCGTTGTTGAAGTAAAGGTTAGCTGCACCGTTGATGAAGCAAACCATAGTAGTGAGGATATTATTTGGCATCGGAATATCGATAACCACGCCGAAAACGTCGTCGCGCTTGAAGTTACCTTCAAAGAACTTAACAGGGAAATTGATAGCCTGACCTCTTGTCATCAGGTATTTCTGGGTTACTGGGAATCTGTCTGTTACTGGCATATTAGTTTTTTCCTTTCATTTATAAGTAATCTTTCTTATCAGTCGAGCATCTCGCGTGTCATGCGGGCGAGGATCTCCATACCCTTTTCGATCTGCTCATTTGTAGGAGTAGAGTAGTTAAGGCGGAAGGAGTGACTGACCTCGTCCTCCTTGATATTGAAGGAGTTTCCGGGAACTACTGCGACCTTGTATTCCTGAACTGCCTTAGTGCAGAAAGCGTTCATATCGCAGCCGTCCGGGAGCGTGCACCAAATGAAGAGACCGCCCTGGGGTCTGATATATTTTATCTGCTTAGAGAAGCCGGAATCGATGTAGCTGCACATAAGGTCACATTTTTTCCTATAGATGTCGCGGAGCTTGTTGAAGTGAGCCTCGCGGTCTACAGTAGTCATGAAGCGGTGGGAAACCACCTGAGCCCAAATGTTGGAGTGAACATCAGATACCTGCTTGCAGACAACTATCTTCTGGATGATGGGAGCCGGAGCTGAAACGAAGCCGGTCCTGAAGCCGGAGCTTATCAGCTTGGAGAAGGTGCTGGAGTAGATAACTCTGCCTTCTGTATCGAGGCTCTTGAT
>CADBNS010000225.1 GCA_902796065.1 Ruminococcus flavefaciens | reverse complement strand
TGACAAGGCAAAAATCCGCCGACGGGCTGTCGCCCTTCAAGGATTCTTAACGCAGTCACCGGCAAAATTTGACGAAAAGACGTGCATGAATCCCTATGCGGAAAGGTTCTTATTATAATTCTACGCCGTTCTGCTTCAGAAGCTCCCGCGCCGACTCCACTGAGTCTACTCCCGTTGCATTCTTTATTGGGGCAAATTCTTTGCTCCTTATTACTTCATATGGCAGACAACTGTTGTGCTGATGCACCATGTCCAGTACAAGTGTCTCGAACTTGTGTCCGTTCGGTTCATCAGGCTTTATATAATTACCGTTTTCGTCCATGTACGGTATCTTCTTCTTTACTACGTGTATCGGCAGCTTGTTGTCAAGTATCGTCACCAGCTTGTCTACATTGAACAGATAGTTCAGTATAACACCATATTTGTACGCAAGATCGCCGTTCTCTGTACGCTCGGTTATCATCTCAGGAGTCATTTCGTAGTACTCCACTATGGACGGCATTCCGTCTTCAAGACATAGTACGCCTACCCTCTCCTCCGGTGCTGCCTTGCTTACTACCTTGCCGCCGGATTCATAGCCTGACTTTATTACTGCTCCGATAAACAGCGGATCTGCTATCTGCTGCAATACGTTGTCTACTGCAAATACGTTTATCCACTCTACTCCGCTGCTCCTGATCTCATCAAGCAGTCCTGCCCTGACAAGTGACGAAAACCAGCCGCCGTTGCCGTTTGGTGATGATGCGATACGCGATCTGCTCTCCATGTACACCTTGCCGTTCATATCTGCTGCCGGTGCCATGTCCTGTATGAAAAAGCGTACACTGTTCTTGTCATAGCCGAAATAATCGTGCTCCTCAAAGAAGTTTATGGTATCGCTGTTATTGATCTCACTGGTCATGATATACAGCGGTACATAGGCTCCCGCTTCCTTTACGACCTTCATCAGATTGTTGATGAGACATTCAAATATATACAGCTCACGGGTAATGCCCACGTTGTACATTCCCTTCGGCTTGTCAAATCCAAGACGCGTTCCCTGTCCGCCTGCAAGCAGTACTGCCGCTGTCTTTCTGTTCCTTACTGCTTCTAATCCCGCTTTCTTGTATTCAGCCTCGTTAGCCGCTATATCTTCCACTGTTACAGCACTGAGAGGTGCAAATGTTCCACGGTTCGCCGTAACGTTCTTCTCAGCCTCAAGACTCTCAAGAACAGAAAAGTCAATTCTCTCTATCTGGGAAAGAAGAGAAGCCTTTTCTTCTTCTGACAGTTCATCATAATACTTCAGAAGATGCTCCTGTCCGTATTCTGAAAGTTTTTTCTGGGCATCAGTATAATTAAGCATGATATTTCTCCTTATATTAGTGAGTTTCCGGCATAGAGGGTATGCCACCCCGATGATATAATGCTTTTATTATATCATATTTTTTTGCCATAGTCAATGTTTTTTTATTGAATATTACATAATGCTTTCGACAGCATAAAAATAAACTTGCATTTATTACTATTGTATAGTATAATATAAGTGCCGGAGAATCCGGCGTTGATTCGTTATATTTCCTTGTATCCTGATACCTCGGGATGCATTTGTGTATTAATTTGAGAAATGCGGTGAAAACATGGAGCAGACAAGAAAAAGTGATAAAAATACTGAAAACGGAAACATCTTCTACACCGTTGCAATGCGTGGACTCGTTGCTTTCCCTAAAATGGTAATGCATTTTGATGTTGCAAGGGATAAATCTGTCGCGGCTATCGAAAAAGCCCTCAAGGACGACGGAAAACTCTTTCTCGTTACTCAGCATGAGGCTTACGTCGATACCCCTAAGGCTTCTGACCTGTATAAGGTCGGAGTTGTTGCTGAGATCAAACAGGTGCTCAAACTGCCTGATAATATCATGAAGGTCCTCGTTGAGGGCGTATATAAGGCTAATCTCGTCCGTCTCATTGATGACGGTGATGCCCTCCGTGCTGAGGTCAAGAGAACTCCTACCTATTCAAGAGCTAAGTTCGATGTCGTTGAGGTCGAGGCTCTCATGCGCTCTGTCAAGGACGTTTTTGAACGCTATTCATCTTACTTCCCAAGAATGCCAAAGGAGCTCCTCAGCTCCGTTACTACTCAGGATGACCCATTCAAGCTCTTTGAAGAAGTCACCTTCAACTGTAACCTCAACTATCGCGATAAACAGACACTCCTCGAGGAGTCCAATATCCTTAATAAACTCTCTGTACTCTTCGCCTGCCTTACTTCTGAGGTCGAGATCCTTGACCTCGAAAACCTTATCAATGAACAGACTAAAAACAGCATCGATAAGGGGCAGAAAGAGTACTACCTCCGCGAACAGCTCCGCGTTATCCAGGAGCAGCTCGGTGAGGACGACGGCGATGAGGCTTTCAATTACATCAGCGACATCATGGAACTGAAAATGGATGAGAAAAGTAAGGAAAAACTCATCAAGGAAGCCGATAAACTCAATAAACTCCCTCCTTCTTCCCAGGAGGCTTTCGTTATCAAAAACTACCTCGATACCGTTATCGACCTGCCATGGGGTAAGTTTACCAAGGCTAAGCTATCTATCGATAAGGCGGAGAGTATCCTCGAAAAGGATCACTACGGCCTCAAAAAGGTCAAGGAACGTATCCTTGAATTCCTCGCTGTGCATATGCTCAACCCCGATATTAAGGGTCAGATCATCTGCCTCGCAGGCCCTCCCGGTATCGGTAAGACCTCCATCGCCAAGTCTATTGCCAAGGCTATGGGCAGAAAGTATGCCCGTGTTTCCCTCGGCGGCGTCCGCGATGAGGCTGATATTCGCGGTCACAGAAAGACCTACGTCGGCGCTATGCCCGGACGTATCATTACTGCTCTCCAGCAGGCCGGCTCTGCTAATCCGCTGATCCTCTTCGATGAGATCGACAAGCTTTGCAGCGATATTAAGGGCGACCCTTCCTCCGCTATGCTGGAGGTACTGGACAGCGAACAGAATAACGCTTTCCGCGACCACTTCATCGAGATCCCCTTCGACCTCAGCAAGGCTGTTTTCATTACTACTGCAAATAATGTCTCCGCTATCCCCGGCCCTCTTCTGGACCGTATGGAGCTTATTGAACTCCCAAGCTACACCGCTGAGGAAAAATTCCATATCGCCAAAGAACACCTTATCCCCAAACAGATCAAGGAACACGGTCTCAAAACCTCTCAGCTCAGGATCGACGATCAGGCTATCCACGATATGATACAGTTCTATACCAAGGAAGCCGGCGTCCGTAACCTCGAACGTACCATCGCTTCGATCTGCCGCAAGGCTGCAAAGAAGATCGCTTCCGGTGAGGCTAAGCGCGTAAGCGTAAAGCCTAAGGATCTCCAGGATATGCTGGGTATCAAGAAATTCCTCCCCGATCTCTCCTCAAAACAGAATCAGGTCGGTGTGGTCAACGGTCTTGCATGGACCTCTGTGGGCGGCGTGCTTATGCCTCTCGAAGTCATTGTGCTCCCCGGCACCGGCAAGATCGAAGTCACCGGATCTCTGGGCGATGTCATGAAGGAAAGTGCTAAGATCGCTGTGAGCTACGTGAGAAGCGTTGCCGAAAAGTACAACATCGATCCCGAATTCTATAAGACTAAAGACCTCCATATCCACGCTCCCGAGGGCGCTGTTCCAAAGGACGGCCCTTCCGCAGGCGTTACTATGACTACCGCTCTGGTATCTGCTCTGTCCGGTATACCGGTGCGCGCTGATGTGGCTATGACCGGTGAGATAACTCTCCACGGAAAGGTCCTCCCTATCGGCGGCCTTCGTGAAAAAACTATGGCTGCATATAAGGCGGAGATCAAGACCGTTTGCATTCCGGCGGCTAATAAACCCGACCTCGAGGAAGTTGACGATGTGGTCAGGGATTCCATTAAATTCGTTTATGCTGAGGACCTCTCAACTGTCCTCGATACCGCTCTCGACAAGTAATTCCACTTGTCCTACTTTACGAAAGGAGGCTGAACAGTGAAGCTCAACTACAATAAAGCCGAATATGTGGCTTCTTACGGAAAATTCTCCCAGATCCCCGCTCCGGAACGCATGGAGATCGCTTTCGCAGGTCACTCGAATGTCGGCAAATCCACGCTTATCAATAAGCTGTTCAACCGCAAGAACCTTGCAAGGGTAAGCTCTGTGCCCGGCAAGACTGCTACTATCAATTTCTACGGACTGGAAAATATCTACTTTGTGGACCTCCCCGGCTACGGCTACGCTAAGGTCGCAAAATCCGAAAAGGAACGCTGGGCTGGTCTCATCGAAGGCTATCTCAGCTCCGAACGAGATATTCGCCTCGTCTTTATGCTGGTCGATATGCGCCATGCTCCCACTAAGGACGACGTCCATATGATAAACTACCTGATCGATACCGAAATGCCATTCGTACTCGTGCTCACTAAGGCTGATAAGCTCAACAAGACCGAGCGCGCTAAGCGCATGGAGGCTTTCACTACGGAGATCCCGTGCTTCGAGGATATGCACGTTATCCCATTCTCCTCACAGACCTTCGAGGGCGTTGAGGAACTCAGACAGATCGTTGAAGACATTGCAGACGACAATGAAGAAGTGTAAGAACCTGTCCACATATGGATTCATGCACGTCTTTTCGTCAAATTTTGCCTGTGACTGCGTTAAGGCAACACCGACAAAATTATGCCTGAAAATCCGTACATTCACCCTATGTGGACAGGTTCTAAATCAGATCTGAAAGGAATGTAAAATATGTTTGTATCAGAAAATCTTACTGTTAATGAAAATGGTCACCTCGCTGCCGGCGGTATCGATACCGTTGAACTGGCTGAAAAGTACGGTACTCCGCTGTATGTCATGGACGAGCAGGTGGTCAGGAATACTCTCCGCCGCTTCAAGGACAGCATCGATAAATTCTACGGCGGTAAGGGTGAGGTACACTACGCAAGCAAGGCTTTCTCCTGCATGGAAATGTGCAGGATCGTCAACAGCGAGGGTGTCGGTCTCGACGCCGTTTCCATCGGTGAGCTGTATACCGCTGTAAAGGCCGGATTCGATGTGTCAAAGATCGGCTTCCACGGCAACAACAAAACCAATGAGGAGCTTGAATACGCTGTTTCTGTCGGCGTGGGTCATATCATCGTGGACAATATCAGCGAGCTTATGCGTCTGGAAAAGATCGCTGCCGAAAAAGGCGTTAAGCCGGCTATTATGTTCCGCATCAAGCCCGGTATCGACGCTCATACTCATAACTTCGTCAAAACTGGTCAGATAGACAGCAAATTCGGTTTCGCTCTCGAGACCGGTGAGGCTTTCGATGCCGTAAAACAGGCTATATCTTGCGAGAATGTTGAGCTTATGGGTCTCCATTGCCATATCGGTTCACAGATTTTCGATATTGCTCCCTTCGAGGAGGCTGCACGTGTTATGCTCGGCTTCATCGCTGATATAAAGAATAAGCTAGGATTCGAGATCAAGGGCCTTAACCTCGGCGGCGGATTCGGTATCAAGTACCTCCAGAAGGACGATCCTTCTCCCTTTGAAACCTATATGGAGCGCGTTTCCAAGGTCGTTAAGAGCGAGTGCGAGCGCCTCAGTATCGCTCAGCCCTTCATCTTCATCGAGCCCGGCCGCTCTGTTGCTGCTCCTGCCGGTATCACTCTTTATACCGTCGGTGCTCGTAAGGAGATACCCAATATTCGTACTTATATCTCCGTTGACGGCGGTATGGCTGACAGTCCGCGTTATATCCTCTATGGCTCTGAATATGAGGCTGTAGTTGCAAACAAGGCTTCTCAGGACAAGTCCGAAACTGTTACCATCGCCGGCAAGTGCTGCGAAAGCGGTGACCTCATCGGTGAGAATATGCCACTCCAGCACGCTGAATCCGGCGATATTATCGCTGTATGCGCTACAGGTGCGTATAACTACTCCATGTCCTCCAACTACAACAGGCTCCAGAAGCCGGCTGTAGTGTTCATAAATAACGGTCAGTCACGCATCGCTGTTAAGCGTGAAACTCTGGACGACATCATCAGAAATGATGTGTGATCCCGTTCCTGCTTATTTTTGACGTATTGAAAAAGCCATAGTATTTCCCGGAATACTATGGCTTTTTAGCTTTTTCACAACTCCGGCTGCTCTTATAAGACATTATTGTGATTGAAAAAATACATTATTTATGATATAATGAATGCAAAGCATTAATTATTTCAAAATACAATAATCTTATATCTTTATCAAAAGGAGGAGGATCAATGAAGTACTCAGACGGATTCTGGCTCAACAAAGCCGGCTATGAAGTGAAATACGCTGAACAGCTGTACTCCGCAGAGGCTGATGAGTACTCTGTAACTGTTTATGCTCCTACTCAGTGGATCCATAACCGCGGCATGACCCTGGGCGGTCCTGTGCTGACGATCACCTTTTCTTCAACTATGAGGGATAGTATCAGGGTATCCATTGAACACTTCCGCGGTAAATGCGTCAGGGGTCCGGAGTTCGTGAAATTCGAGGATCCTTCTTTCAGACCTGTTATCAGCCGCGGCGATGACGGAAGCTATACCCTTACTTCCGGCAATATCAGCGTCGTTACGGGTCCGCTGGGCAAGGGCTGGGATATTAAGTATTACTACCGCGGCAGACTGCTGACAGGCTGCGGATGGCGCTCCACTTCCATTATCACTGAGGATGCCATCTGCCATGCCAATAAGCTTTCACTTTCCTCTGCTGAGCGCTTCTATGCAAGATCCGATAACGGCGGAGATTCCTTCATCCGCGAAATGCTTGACATATCCGTCGGTGAGTATATC
>CADBNS010000224.1 GCA_902796065.1 Ruminococcus flavefaciens | reverse complement strand
GGCGACAGCCCGTCGGCGGATTTTTGCCTTGCCACCGACAAAATTATGTCTGAAAATCCGTACATTCACCCTATGTGGACAGGTTCTAAGCAAAAAGCTGCACAGTTGCCTGTGCAGCCCCTATCTCTTTTACTATCAGTCGATAAGATCGAATTCACCGAACTTGTCACCGTCTATAACGTAATATACCTTGTTGATCTCAGCTCTTACGTATACGTCTACCTTCTTGGGTGACTTCACGCCGGATGAAGCCTTAGCCTTTGCAATAAGTGCTGATGCTGTTACTTCCTTGCCGTAATTCTGGATTATTACGTTCTCTTCTGTCTTTACAGCCTTCTTTGCAGCAGGCTTCTCTGTGGTCTTTGCTGCCGGCTTCTTTGCAGCTGCTGTCTTCTTAGCTGCCTTCTTTGCCGGTGCCTTCTTCTCTTCTACAGGAGCTGTCTCTGCTGCCTTGACTTCTTTAGTCTCTACAGCCGGTTCAGCTGCTGCCTTCTTAGCAGTTCTTGGCATTTTGATTACCTCCGTGCAATTACTTGTTTACTGCGTTCTTCAGTGCCTGACCAGCCTTGAATGCAGGTGCCTTTGATGCTGGTGCTGTCATCATTTTCTTTGTCTGAGGATTGATTACCTGCTTTTCCTTTCTGTCTCTTACCTCGAATGTTCCGAAGCCTACGATCGAAACCTTCTCTCCGCTTGCAAGAGCCTCTGTGATTGCAGCTACAACTGCGTTTACAGCTGCCTCTGCATTCTTCTTTGTAAAGTCAGTCTTGTCTGCAACAACGCTGATTAATTCAGTCTTTGTCATTTTGAATATCCTCCAATAAATAAAATTTATACTTGCATTATATACCGTTCCAAGCCATTTGTCAAGGAATTTTGGAAAAAATGACAATTCGCCCGATTCTAAGCGGAATACAATCCCTTTTTTATTCAAAACAGCCATAGAATTTGCCTATTTTCCGTTGCGTAGTATGGGCCGTTTTATCTACTATGTGCAATATTTAGTACAAATTGCCATAAAATCTACCCTCCGCGATCGGATTAGGTCAAAAAAATAGCCATAGCATTTCGGAAGCCCCTCCCGTCATGCTATGGCATGGTAATTTCTTTATCAGTCAGCTGTCAGCTCGCCGTTGTCATCTACGTCGATCTCTATGGAGTCTCCTGCCGACAGATTGCCGCCGATTATCCTCTTCGCTGCAAGTGTCTCGACCTTGCGCTGTATGAATCGTCTCAGCGGTCTCGCTCCGAAGTTCGGATCGTAGCCGCACTCTACAATGTACTCCTTTGCCTTGTCCGATACACTGATGCGTATGTGCTTGTCATCAAGCCTCTTCTGGAGGTCAGCCAGCATAAGATCTACTATCTTCACTATCTCTGTCTTGGTAAGCGGCTTGTAGAATACTATTTCGTCAAGTCTGTTCAGGAATTCAGGTCTGAACTGCTGCTTCAGCAGTCCCTCTACCTTCTCCCTCGCTTCATCTGTTATGTCTCCGTTTGCTCCGATACCTTCAAGTATATAAGGTGAGCCAAGATTCGATGTGAGTATGATTATCGTGTTCTTGAAGTCCACTGTGCGTCCCTGCGAATCCGTGATGCGTCCGTCGTCCAGCACTTGCAGAAGTATATTGAATACGTCCGGATGCGCTTTCTCTATCTCATCAAACAGTACCACGGAGTACGGCTTGCGGCGTACCGCTTCTGTCAGCTGTCCGCCCTCGTCGTAGCCTACGTATCCGGGAGGCGCTCCGATCAGTCGGCTTACGCTGAATTTCTCCATGTACTCACTCATGTCTATTCGTATGATATTCCGCTCGTCATCAAAGAGTATCTCCGACAACGCCTTCGCAAGCTCTGTCTTTCCTACGCCTGTGGGTCCAAGGAACAGGAATGAGCCTATTGGTCTGTCAGGTGCCTGTATTCCGGCGCGTGAACGCAGTATCGCTTCGCTTACCTTTGTTACAGCCTCGTCCTGTCCGATGACTCTCTTGTGCAGCAAGCCTTCAAGTCCCAGTATCTTCTCCTTTTCACCTTCCATCAGCTTCGATACCGGTATTCCCGTCCAGCGGCATACTATCTTCGCTATCTCGTCCTCAGTTACCTTGTCACGAAGCAGTCTGTCACCCTTCAGGTCCTCCTCTGCCTTGTGCTCACGCTCTTCAAGCTGCTTCTTCAACTGAGGCAGTTTGCCGTATTCCAGCTCAGCTGCCTTGTTGAAGTCGTACTCGCGCTTAGCCTTCTCTATCTCGCCGTTGACCTGCTCGATCTCCTCACGGAGCTTCTGCACTGAGGATATATCCGTCTTTTCGTTTTCCCACTTCGCCTTCATCTCGTCGAATTTCGTCCGCAGCTCCGCAAGCTCCTTCTGTATCTCCTCAAGATGCTCCTGCGAAATGTTGTCGCTTTCCTTTTTCAGCGCCGTCTCCTCTATCTGGAGCTGTATCATCTTTCGTGATATTTCATCAAGCTCCGTCGGCATGGAGTCCATCTCTGTACGTATCGTCGCACACGCCTCGTCTATGAGGTCGATCGCTTTGTCCGGCAGGAATCTGTCAGTGATGTATCGGTTGGACAGTACTGCCGCCGATATGAGCGCGTTGTCGTGTATCTTTACGCCGTGGAATACCTCATATCTCTCCTTCAATCCACGAAGTATCGATATTGTATCCTCCACTGACGGCTCGTCTACCATTACCGGCTGGAATCTACGCTCCAGCGCCGGATCCTTCTCGATGTACTGGCGGTACTCGTTGAGAGTGGTCGCTCCGATACAGTGCAGCTCGCCACGGGCAAGCATCGGTTTCAGCAGATTTCCTGCGTCCATCGCTCCGTCTGTCTTGCCTGCGCCCACTATTGTATGCAGCTCATCAATAAACAGCAATATCTGTCCGTTGCTGTTCTTTATCTCGTTGAGGACCGCTTTCAGTCGCTCCTCAAACTCACCGCGGTATTTCGCTCCGGCTACCAGTGCGCCCATGTCAAGTGAGAATACCTTGCGGTCTTTCAGACTGTCCGGTACGTCGCCGGCTACGATACGAAGTGCAAGTCCCTCTGCTATGGCGGTCTTTCCTACGCCCGGTTCTCCGATAAGCACAGGATTGTTCTTGGTCTTTCGGGACAGTATCCGTATTACGTTGCGTATCTCACTGTCTCTGCCAATCACAGGATCCAGCTTATTACGGCGGGCAAGTCCTACAAGCTCCTGTCCGTATTTCGTCAGTACGTCATAGGTGTCCTCCGGATTCTCACTGGTTACTCTTGTGTTGCCGCGGACTGCCATAAGCGCACTCAGAAAACTGTCCCGCGTTATACCAAATGTGCCGAATATTGCGGATACGTCCCTGTCCTTGCTCTCTATCAGTGCCAGCATGATGTGCTCAACTGATACGAACTCGTCCTTCATGTTGGTCGCGATGCTCTCCGCAGAGTTGAGTACTCTGTCACCCTCGGCTGATATGCCGATATTACTGCTCCTGCCGCTTCCTGTTACCTTCGGCAGTCCGGATATTTTCTTGTCCGCCTCCTGCTCGAATATGTCTGCATCTATGTTCATCTTGCGGATAAGCTGCGGTATCAGTCCGTTTTCCTGCTTCAGCAATCCTGCCAGCAGGTGTATCGGCTCTATGACGTTGTTGGACTGCATTACTGCTATGCTCTGCGCCTTCCTTACCGCATCAATGGATTTCTGTGTGTATTTCTCTGCATTCATACTATTCCCTCCTGTTTTTTATCCTTTATATCCTTATCATTCTTCTCTTCACTACAATATATTCCTGTCAAGCAGTTCCTTGTAGCTTTTCTCATATGCCGCCGCTTTCAGCCGGAATCCCTGCGGATCCGCAAAATATGCCTTTATCGCACTGTTGAGATCCGTCAGGTACTCCCCTATGGCTTCACCGGTCTGCTCCGGATCAGCTTTGCCCGAGTTTATCAGCTTCCGCGTGAAATACCCGTCACTCAGCTGACAAGCATAGCCGCCGTATCCCCGCGTTCGTATCTCCTCCGACTCCATGCCGGCACGGTATACGAAAAACTCGTTGAACAGCATCGATACCGACTGGCTCTGGGTCCGTATCTGCACCTTCAATGTGCCAAGATACTCGTCAGGTACTCTGTTCAGCTCCACCTTGTAGCTGATCGTCGGACGGTAGCGGTACTCCAGTGCGCTGCGTATGGTCATCAGCGATGCCGAACGCTGCTGCTGTATCTGGAACGCTGTACCTATCTGCTCCGCTACAGACTCGAATATATCCCGCATACGCATCTCCGGCGTTACGCAGGAAAGATGCTGCGCAAGTATCTGGTTTATCAGGTTGGAACGGCTGGTCCCAAGCCTGTACGCCTCCGCATCGACTGCGCGTATCACATCGTCCATCAGGACTATGCTATATACGCTTTTCTTCATACACATCACCTCTTTTGAAAATAGTATACCACTGATTATAGAATTTGTCAAGCGGATTATATAATCTTTCACGTAAATTTCACATCGCATAAAAAACAGACTCACTCCGGAGTCTGTCTGATGGCAAAAAAAATGCTTCCCTTTCGGGAAGCTGTCGATCCATACGATTTTCATCGTTTAGCACTGAGAACCGACTCAAACAAGTAAAACAAATTATTGAGAATAGAAAACATGAAAAAATTACAAATGAAAGGGATTAGTTTTTTTAATTACTAATTCTATTTCTATGGCGAGCAAATGAATCCATAATCAACACCAAGCACATGAGAGGGGAGGGTACCTGATGTTGTTTACATTACTTCTTCAATTGCTGTACTTATTATAGTTCAAAAGGAGATAAATAACAATATACAAAAATGCACTTTCATGAACAATACTGTACTTTTCTCAATTTTCGCCCGATTTTTCATGTTAATTTTCTGTTAATAAGTTAATTTCTATTCTCCATTCATAATTCCACAACATTAATACATTACGTTTTACAGTTTTCTTTACTATCAATAAATTATTTTATCAATTTTCACGGTGGTTTATCTCTACCCCACAAACTACCATTTTTCTCTCATCTTGTTAACCTTGTGCAACAATTATTCAATTACAAACACGTTTCTCATGCCGGATATGGTCTGCTCACCAATTTCTCCACCGTTTATGTAGGAATTGAATGTCGCGCCATCATTAATATCCGCCGCAATCATCAGCATATACCTGAAATCTTTGCCCGGTCGCATCGTTGCTCTTACTGCACCGTTCAGCACGAACTCTACGTCGCTGTCAGCTGTTCCCAGTTCCGCCGGTACCTTTACAAGTATGTACGGTGCCGATGATGTTGTCGGCTCTGTTACCTTCCTTCCGGCTGCGAAAAGCTCTCCTCCTGAATAGTTCAGCTCCGTTCCTGCGAATATCGCACACTTCTCGCCTTTCAGTCCGCCAGATACTACCGTCCTGCCGCTCTTGATGTTGACCGAGCCCCTGGACTTGATTCCGTTCGTTCCTCCGGTTATGCTGAGGTTGCCTCCGGCGATGGTTACGTCGTCATGGGCATATATTCCCGTCTTTACGGCGTTTATCGTGTATGTTCCACTCTCGATTATTACATCGTCATCACTGGCGATTCCGTGGGCGTTGCTGGAGTTTATCTCAAGCGTGCCAAGTCCTTTGATATTCAGCGTATCATTTGAGAATATTACTCCGTTGTTCATCTTGTCCGCTCCGCCGTCACTGAGCCTGTTTACTGTTCCGTCTGCCAGCTCGATCGTGCACCGCTTCGCTTCTTCTACAAGAATAGCCGGTCCGGACTGGCAGGTGATGTCCACTCCGTCAAGTATCAGCTTTACCTTCTCTTCCAACGTCGTCTCTATGTAGATCTGTCCGTTGGGTACTGAGCCGGTAATATGATAGTTTCCTCCGGCTGTGATATAGACCGAGCTGCCGCTGACTGTTACATTTTCTCCGGTAACTGCCGGTGTTTCGCCAAGTGTTATCTCAGCTTTTATGGTATTATCCTCCGGCTCGGGAGCCTCTGTCGTCGCCGGTACAGTGCTCTCCGGTACCGCCGCAATCGTTACACTTGGAGCTGTTGCTCCGCTGTTGTCTCCGGCGATCGTGGTCATTGGTACATCACCGGGCACCATGTTAGCAGGGTTATTTCTGCTGTTATTGAAAATAGTGTTGATAAAGTTACTCGGACTGCTCCAGCCGCCGGAATTGCTGTTTCCGCCTCCGCTGCTGTAGTTGTAATTGCTGTTGCTTCTGTTGTTGGAATTGTTGTTGTTGTAATTGTTGTTATAATTGTTGTTGCCGTTGTTGTTTCTGTTATTATTCTGATTGTTGTTCTGATTGGGATTATTGTTCTGGTTCTGATTAGGATTGGGATTGTTTCGGTTCTGATTCGGATTGGGATTGCCGTTATTATTCGGGTTTCCGCCATTGTTGTTCGGAGCCTGCGGCCTCGTTGCAGACCAGTCCAGTTTTTCTCCGGAATTCGCTGCCTTCGTCGTTCCATCTGCATCTCCGTTATCGATCAATCCTGTGTCCGAGAACTCCGGTCCGTCATCATACCTTCCGCAAGACGACATTCCTGCAAACATCATTGCCGCTGCCATCATTGCTGCTATTCTCATTTTTTTCATAAATATACCCCTTGCTATTTGTGTAACTCTTTGTTTTTTTCGGTTTCTGAATATGCTCAAATGCCTCTCACAAATGCCGAAAATCGTCAGACCAGAGGGCGGTCTGACGATTTCGGTTTTGGGAGAGGTAAAATCTAATGAGTTTAGTTTTCGTAAATTTTGTCATCATACTTGAAAAATACAAGATTGATGGTCATATTTCCGTTGAGGGCACGCAGCTCATCAACGAACTTCTTCTGGTCGATGTCGTTGCTTACATCAACTGCATATATCAGCTCAAAAAGTGTGCCGAAGTTGGTCGTCTTTACTCTTCTGAGCTTGTAGAAATTTGTGTATCTGTTGAGTACCGGCTCAAATACGCCCTGATAGTCAAGATTCTCAGGAATTGTTATCTTCAGTGTCATGTGTCTTGACTTGCTGCCGCCAAAGTTGATCTCTGACAGTACAAACATTACTACGCCAAGTATGATGAAGAATACTACTGCGAATCCGATATAGCCGATTCCGCAGGCAACACCTGTTGCCATTGCAAAGAATATGTATGCGATGTCCTTCGGATCTCCTGCAACGCTTCGGAATCTTACAAGTGTGAATGCTCCTGCAAGACTGAGGGCTCCGGCTGTTGTGTTGATGAGAAGAAGGATAAGTGCCACGATCGTAGGAAGCATTATCATTGTAAGTACATAGCTCTGTGAGTATCCTTCCTTGCGGTGGGTAATTATATAGATCAGGCTTATAAGAAAGCCAAGAATGAGGGCTGCTCCCACGCAAAGGAAAAATTCTCCCGCAGATATTGTGGATAACAGTGATGTTGAGTTGGAGAATATGTCAGTATCCCCGCTCTCATAATACTTTGATAATACATTACCAAAAAAACCGTGTGTAAACATAATCAGACGCTCCTGTTCATAAGTATATTGCTGTTGACCATTGAGATACCGGAAATATAGATCTTTCTGTCGCTCTTTGCTGCGACCTGCTCCTTGACATAGTTTGTATACGCTCTTCCGTACTTGGAGAAGCTGATCTTATATATTTTCAGCTCTGACAGCTTCTGTATCAGCCATTCAGGCATCGATGCCCCGACCTTGACTTCCATTAGTCTCTGGTCTGCTCCGATGATGAAATTGCCGTAGCTCTCGTAATCCAGTCCCAGGTCATATCTGCGCTCGGTGATCTTTCTGTCAAATGTCAGTCGGAAATCACTGTTTTCCTTGCCGAAGAATGCCTCGCGCTGGTAGCTGATATACTGCTTCGGTGCGATCGGATAGTTTTTGAGGAAAACATCAAGCTCACGGAATACTTGCTCTGTTATGTACTTCGTTGCCTCAGGTTTTCTCCGTGTTGCAAAATACTCGTCCGACTCTGCCAGTGACATCGAAACTCGCCTTTTAGTTACGATGCCGCCGATCTTCTTCTTGATCTCAAGAAATACAAGATCATCAGGTGCAGCCGGTGAATAGTAACTGCGAAGTCTGATCTTCTCCTTGTAGTATGGCTTGGACAATGACTCACGGATCAGGAAATCATCTGGAGTATCATAATAGATATTATATATGCCGTACTCCTTACCGCCTATGCAGTACTTGTCTGGGTTCATATACTGCGGGATGGTTTCCATCAGACTTTCGTACTGATGCATATCAAGGAGAAACTTGATCTCTTTACGTGCAAAAGTATTGATTGCCATATATTCCCGGATACGGTAGATCACCGCTCCGGAATCAACTCCTTTCGTATAATCTGATGTAATTATACTTCCAGTAGCTTAAAATAACCTTAAAGATTATTAAGCTTTGAATTCGTTTGATGTTTTTTCGGTGAATGCCAGGTGATAGAAATAGCAAAAATATTATCACATTCCAAAAGTCGCTCAAGTCGTTCACCAAACGATATATAGGCAAAAATTCTGCCCGAAAATGTTAACCCTTCGTTTATTTGTATAATAACATATTGACATTCAAATGTCAACTAAGCTCACAAAAGTAAGCAAAAAATGGTAAAAAAGCAAAAAATGACCGTTGCAGTCAAGCAACGGTCATGCATTTAGTTTGATCATTATACGTATTCGTCGTCCGGATCAGGCCATACTCTGAACAGCGGCTCGCAGCCTGAACTGCCCTGGCTTGATGCTGCCCATACCTCTACGACGCTCTCGTCATCATCACGATATGCGATCACCCAGCTGTCTGCGCTGAGTCCGTTCTTCTTCGCGCTGTACTTTATCGGACACATTACCTCATTCTGCTGACCGATCAGCTTGCTGTTGTTCAGCGAATCTACAAATGATTCAGCTTCTGAGTCCTCTCCGTACCATGCGGACATATTGTTTCCTGCTGATGCACTTGCATCGATCTTGCAGACCATCGTTATGTCATATGTCTCAGGATTTCCGCTGCGCTCTACTGTTACTCCGTTGAAGCTCGTTGTATTGTGCTTATAAAATGAATCCTGTGCTGCATCATTATCTGCCATTACTGCTACGACTGCTTTTCCTATATTATTAGCTGTAGACACATCGTTCTTTACTTTTGCCCTTCTGACATATCCCAACATTGTAGGTACGAGAAGCGCAATGAGTATACCAACTACCGCGATGACCACGATCAGCTCGATCAGTGTAAAACCTTTTCTACTCTGCTTTTTCATTTCTCTCACCCTTTCCGGGATCACCCTTTCCGATCCCTTTCTCCATTATCATTATACCGTATTTTTAATAATTTGTCAACAGTTTATGAATAAATTGTTAATGGGTTGCGTGACGATTTTTGCATAGTCTCAATAGGTCTTTTTCGATATTTGATACAATTCTGATAAGTTCAAGGTCTTTTATTTCATATTCTTCCTGATCGCCCCGACAAGCATATAGATACCGTAAAATACCCATATCACCCATGTGTACGCCCATCCACCAGTGAATACACTGACGAACAGATACAGTGATGCTACTGCTGCCGCGACCATTAAGCCTTTCATAATTACCCCCGACAAATCTTATTTTAACACATTTCTGACTATTAGTCAATAGTTAACCGGAAATTTTATGACTCAAAGTCAATTTTCAACCTTCGTCTTCTCGCAGACTGATACTACATATTTGCCTCCGCGCAGAAGATACTGTCTGAAGCTATAGCCATCTACATTGCTGTCTATATCTTCTCCGTTGATCTCAAACTCCACTTCATCAAGCGGATAGCCGATGCCTGTTCCCAGCGCCTTGACGTATGCCTCTTTTAACGTCCACAGCCTGTAAAACAGCTTGTCCTTCTCCTTTTCAGGTACATCGTCCATCATCTTCTTCTCTGACTCCGAAAAGCACCTCTTTACTACATTAGGCTTGTAGTCCTTTACCTTTTCACAGTCGATCCCGCACTCCAGCCCCTTTACAAGGCAGGCTGTTATTCCGTCTCCATGTGACAGATTGAAGTGTACGTGCGGATACTCAAGCAGGTACGGCTTTCCATGCGCACCCTCGCCGAATCCCTTTTCGTCCGGCATTTCCAGCCGGAGATTCCGCAAGCATTCGCGCAGCAATGAATAAGCGTGTTCATGCTGCTGCTTTTTCTCCATCTCCATTAGTGATACCAAAAGCATATCTCATCCTCCGTAAAAAAATGATTTGGCGAACTAAGACCTCTCCGCCATAGTATGATTATAACTCGTTTTACAAATAATTACAATAGGTATATTTGTCCTTATCGCAGCCAATTCGGGCATTTATTTTGTACACACTGACATAGCATACATCTTTCAGCAGCGATTAGGTTGTATAAACTGAACAATAATTAACAATGCGTAATATCAGCCCACCGTCCGTACCTCTCATCTGCTGTACACTTTGCCCCTTTCGTGATTACATTTGTCACCCCACAAGTGACATCATACATCTGTGCTTTCTCCCCTTCCTATGCTATAATATCTTCAGAAAATAACACAAGGAGGTCATTACTATGACAGAGCTTCCAAAATGGTTCACTAATATAAAAAAATTCGGAAAGGTCTATCTTCCGGTTTATTTCGGTACGTTCTGCGTTCTCCTCATATCTATCATGGTTACTGCAAGCCGCATCGGAAACAGCATCAATGATACTATTCTTTCTATCATCGGGCTAATCCTGCTGGGCGGAGTTATGGCCGCTCTCCTCAACCCCATCGCTCTGTTCCTGTGCGCTCTGACTGCGACCGCTTTCGTCACCGACCTGTTTATCAGTCACAGTAAGGATCCCTCCGGTACTGTCAGCCGAGGCTCCCTCATCGCCATTATGGTCGTCGGTACTATCGTCACCTGCGGCATCGGCGGTATCGGTCTGATTTATAATATGGATTCCCTGCTGAATCTGCTGACTATCAATCATTGATCCTTTTATTGCTCCCCGACATTTACAGTTCGGGGAGTTTTTGTTAAATCACAAAAATATGTAAAGTGCACTTGACAAGAAATGTAAAGTCTGCTATACTATTATTGTAAAGTTAACTTTACTTTTTTTACTAAGGAGGCGATCTTTTGAAGAATAAAATACAGGAACTCCGCAAATCACGCAAGGTCACTCAGCAGGAACTGGCTGACGCTCTGTCCGTCACGCGGCAGACTATCATTTCACTGGAAAACGGTAAATACAATGCTTCACTTATCCTCGCCCATAGAGCCGCTCAGTTCTTCGGCATATCTATCGAGGAACTGTTCATCTTCGATGACGAGGAAAATCTTTAAGGAGGATCACTATGGAAGATTTCAGAATCAAATTAAATAAAAAAACACGGATTTACGCCCTGCTCTTCTTCATGTCTATCGCAGGGATCGTTCTTCTGGCTGCTTTTGGCAAGAATAACAGCGGTTTCAACGCATCAAGCGGCTTCTTCGGCGGTATGGCTGCCGTATCAGGCGTGAACTTCTTCAAAATGAGAAAAGCTCTGCGCGATGATAACGTACTCAGGCAGGTCTTTATCGCTAAAACCGACGAAAGAACTATCAGCATCGAGCGCGAGACTTCTGCAGCTATGTTCAATATCATTTTTATCTGCCTTTCTGCTGCCACTATCATATCTAATTTTTTCAGTTCTACTGTCAGCTCTACCCTTTCCATCTGCCTTGCGTTTATCGCCTTGACCTACGGCGCCGTAAGCGCGTATTTCAACAAGAAAATGTAACGCAAAAAAACTCCCCGATACCTGAGTACCGGGGAGTTCCTTTTATCGTTCGTGCATCAGTCAGTTAATTAGTCCTGACCGTAAAGTTTTGTAAGTCTTGTAAGATAATCGTATCTGTCCTTAGCATTTTCAACAGCTGCGTCAAAGAGCTTCTCTGCTCTCTCAGGGTTGGAACGTGCAAGTGAATTGTAACGTACTTCGCCCATGAGGAAGTTCTTGTACTCGTCAACGTTTGGTGCCTTGGAGTCAAGAATGAATGGGTTCTTGCCCTCTTTCTTCAGTGTAGGATTGTATCTGTAGAGGTGCCAGTAACCTGCCTCAACTGCCTTCTTCTCCTCAGCCTGTGCTGTAGCCATACCGGTCTTGATACCGTGGTTGATACATGGAGCGTATGCAATTACGATGGACGGTCCGTCGTATGCCTCTGCCTCAGCAAATGCCTTGATACACTGATTCATGTTTGCACCCATTGCTACGTGTGCTACGTATACATAGCCATAACTCATTGCGATACCAGCAAGGTCCTTCTTCTTCATTACCTTACCAGCTGCTGCGAACTGTGCAATAGCACCTGTTGGTGTGGACTTTGATGCCTGTCCGCCTGTATTTGAGTAAACCTCTGTATCGAAGATGAACATATTTACATCCTTGCCTGCCGCAAGCACATGATCAAGTCCGCCATAACCGATATCATAAGCCCATCCGTCACCGCCGAAGATCCACTGCGTCTTCTTTGCAAGCCAATCCTTATCTGCAAGTATCTCCTTGGCAGCATCGCATCCGCAAGCCTCAAGAGCATCGATAAGCTCATTTGTAGCATCCCAGTTATCGTTTGTGCGATCAAATGTTTCAAAATACTTTTCGATCGCGCTCTTTACATCAGAGTTTCCGGTAGACTCTGCAAGAGCCTCAAGCTTTCTTGCCACGCCCTCTCTGTTTGCATCCTGGGCAAGCTTCATGCCGAAACCAAACTCCGCATTGTCCTCAAAGAGTGAGTTACCCCAGGCAGGACCTCTTCCGTTCTTATCCACCGTATACGGAGTGGAGGGCGCGGAACCGCCCCAGATGGATGAGCAGCCTGTGGCATTG
>CADBNS010000223.1 GCA_902796065.1 Ruminococcus flavefaciens | reverse complement strand
TATATCTGATGATATGAAAAGCGCTGCCAAAAAATGACAGCGCTTAAAAATAATAATGTTCCGTATAAATCAATAAATAACATCCTTTGAGTTTACCCAACCCTTGTCATACTTTGAATAGAGCCATGTGCCGTTGAGATAGCTGTACGGGGAACTCTTAGGGAAGTTGTAATACATGATCTTCACTATATATACCGGTTTATCTTTAGTAGTATGCTTTGTGGAAGCTACGACCTTAGCTTTCGGAGATGCACTCTCTCTGAACTTTGTATTTGCCTTGACATCAACTCTGAAGTTGGTATTCGCGCTGTATGCAGGTAAATACTCATCTGCGTATGCTGTAAGTGCCGATTTACTGGTCACATAGTCTGATAATACGGGAGCAGATACAGCACCCATCATAACGAATGCTGCGATAAAAGCTGAGATCCTTTTTTTGATAGTTGTCATATAAATTACCTCCATTATTTAATAGTCCGGCGCCTGAACTATATCTGTTCAGGGAAGATCATTTATTCAGATCTCCCTGTCATATAGCATAATCGGAGCCAGAAAAAAGTTTTAGACACTTTTTTCAAAAAAATTTTTGAAAAGTACTTGACAAATCTGTTATAACTGTGTATACTGTATATGTACAGTGAAGGCAGGTGATACAGTGAATATATTCATAGACAACAGAACAGGAACACCTATCTACGATCAGATCTACAGTCAGATCAAGAACGCCATCATCAGCGGTGAGCTGAAAGAGAACGATGCTCTGCCGTCCATACGCAGTCTTGCGAAGGACCTGCGCATAAGCGTTATCACGACGAAGCGGGCGTATGACGAGCTGGAAAAGGAAGGCTTCATATACACACTTCCGGCGAAGGGCTGCTTTGTAGCTCCGAAGAATACAGAGCTTCTCCGTGAGGAGAACCTCAAACGTATTGAGGAGCTGCTGATGGAGATACGGCAGCTTGCCGCAGCGTGTGATCTGAAAAAGGAAGACCTGATGGAAATATTCAGAATACTTGATGATTAAGGAGATGCTGATATGAATGCAATAGAGATCAAAGGACTTACTAAAAAATATAGCGATTTCAGACTGGAGAAACTGGACCTTGAGCTCCCCGAGGGCTGTATCATGGGACTTATCGGAGAGAACGGCGCCGGAAAATCCACAACTATCAAATCCCTGCTGGGAATAGTCAATCCGGACGGGGGAGAGATAAGCCTGCTTGGAAAAAACAGCGGAACAGAAGTAAAGAGTGAGATCGGCGTGGTGCTGGACGATGTGGGACTTCCGGAATGTCTTAACATAACAGATGTAAGAAAGATAATGCGTTCCACCTATAAAAACTGGAAGGACGACGTTTTCAGCGGATATATAAAGAGATTCGACCTGCCTGAGAAGAAGAGCTTCAAGGATTTCTCAAAGGGCATGAAGATGAAGTTGGGTATTGCGATAGCACTTTCCCACGACGCAAAGCTGCTGATACTTGACGAGCCTACCAGCGGACTTGATCCCCTTGTACGCGATCAGGTGGTTGATATACTCAACGAGTACACCCGCGATGAGGGTCATTCAATACTTATCTCATCACACATTGTCAGCGACCTTGAAAAGATCTGCGACTATATCGCTTTCCTGCACAAGGGTAAGCTGATGCTCTGCGAAGAGAAGGACAGACTGCTTGAGCAGTACGCATTTGTGAACGTATCAAAGGAGCAGCTGAGCAGCTTCATGGAAGGCGCAGTCAAGGGCAGCAAGGAAAGCCGTTGGGGCGTAGAAGCTATAGTTGACCGCGATATGATACCTGCCGGTATCGAAACCAAACCAGTAAACATTGAAGATCTATTCGTATTTATGGCACAGGAGGAAAAGTAAGATGAAAGGTTTATTATTAAAGGATCTGCTTGTATTATTAAAGTTATGCCGCACACAGCTAATAATCTGTTTATTATTCGTAGTTATAGCAATTGCAGCGAATTCGTCCATAATGCTGGTATATGTACCGGTCCTTCTGTCAACGATGCCGATAAACCTTGTGACGACCGATGAGATCAGTCACTGGGACAAATACTCAATAGCATTACCATTCACAAAGAAGGAAGTAGTATCATCAAAGTATGTATTTTCACTGATAATCGCAGTGATAAGCATAGTTTTCTCCATAGCGGCAGCAGTTTTCATTGGTGGAGGAAAGAATGAGATAATGAGCGCGATAGTAGGCGCTTGCTTTTTCAGTGTGGTCACACCGGCTGTAATGTATCCGCTGATATTCAGATACGGCACAGCTACGGCAAAGATCGGCTACTATGTTATCATAGGAATAATGGCAGCAGTTATTTTTGCTGTCCTTAATGTAGTAGACGACAAGGCACAGTTCACTTTCATAGTCAAAAAGATCATGGAGGTTTCTCCTGTGGTACTTGGAGCTATGACACTGTTCTATGCTGCATCATGGTTCTTCTGCGGAAGAATGTACGAAAAGCGTGACCTGTGAAAAAAGACGGACGGCAGTACCTTGCATACTGCCGTCCGTCTTTTATTATTGAGAACCTGTCCACATAGGGATTCATGCACGTCTTTTCGTCAAATTTTGCCGGTGACTGCGTTAAAAATCCTTGAAGGGCGAC
>CADBNS010000222.1 GCA_902796065.1 Ruminococcus flavefaciens | reverse complement strand
TTCAGATCCTGAAGAGCGCGAACCTGCTCAGAAAGCTCCTCACGGAGTCTGATGTTCTTGGAAGTCATTCTTACGAGAGAAGTTTCGATCTGGTGCTTCTTGTCAGCAATGAGAATATCGATACCATAGAGAGCAACTCTTCTGTAGTCGCCTATGATACGGCCTCTGCCGTAAGCATCCGGAAGACCGGTAAGGATAGCTGAATGACGCGCAAGACGCATCTCAGGTGTATATGCATCAAAAACGCCCTGATTGTGTGTTTTTCTGTATTTTGTGAAGATCTCAACAACTTCGGGATCTACCTCATAGCCGTACTCCTTGCAAGCCTGCTGAGCCATACGGATACCACCGAAAGGCTGGAGTGAACGCTTGAAAGGCTTATCAGTCTGAAGACCAACGATCTTTTCGAGATCCTTATTGAGATAGCCTGCATTGTGAGAAGTGATAGTAGATATGATCTTTGTATCCATATCGAGAACGCCGCCAGCTTCACGCTCCTGACGAGTGAGGTCCATAACCTGCTCCCAGAGCTTGGTAGTAGCTTCGGTAGGACCTGCGAGGAAGCTTTCGTCTCCGTCATACGGAGTGTAATTCTTCTTTATGAAATCGCGGACATTGACTGAGGTGTTGCACCAACGGCCTCTTTCAAAGCCGTCCCATTCCTTTGGATATTCTGTTAAGTAATGTAACATTTTTATCAGGGCTCCTTTGATTTTATTTGCTATTCAATATAATAGCATATTGACTAAAATTTGTCAATCTCCACGTTAACCTAATGCAATTCCTAAAAAAATATAATAAAAAATGCATTTAACTCAATGCCATAATGTTTGATAAAAACCAATAGACGGTGGAAACAAAATAGTATTTTTTGAATAAATGCATTTTTAAACAAAATAAATTTTATTTGATTTGTTCGAGCTTTTTGTACAATAGAGAGAATTCACTTATTATTTCTTGTTTTCAGATTTTTTACCGGCTTTAGATGCTGAATTACGGGATTTATTTTTTAATTGGTTAGCCTTAGGTAACTTCTTTTTTACTTCCTTTTTCTCTGCATTATCATGTGGGATCCCAAGCCTGTCTTCTTTGGATTCAAGCGACTCAAATATCAGCTTATACAGTGTTGCTGCAAGAGGAACTCCGACCATCATACCCACGATACCAAACAGTCCGCCGCCTACAGTTACGGCTGCCAGTACCCATATACCGGGGAGACCTATGCTGTTGCCGACAACCTTCGGGTAGATGATATTGCCCTCAAGCTGCTGGAGAATAACGAGGAAGATGAGGAAGATAAGTGCCTGCATGGGGTTCACGGTAAAGATGATGAATGCACTGATTCCTGCGCCGAGGAAGGCTCCGACAATGGGTATCAATGCGGTTACGCCCACAAGAGTACCGCTCATACCTGCGTAGGGCAGTTTCAGTACTGACATACCTATAAAGCACAGTGAGCCGAGTATTATAGCTTCAACAAACTGACCGATGAAGAAGCTCTGGAAGGTCTCATTTGATGTGCGGCAGATATGGTTTAAACGGTTCTTGGTACGTTCGCTGAAATAGGCATTCTGGAACCTGCCTATGTCACTGAGCAGCTTATCCTTGCGCAGAAGCAGGTATATGGCGAAGATCATTGCAAGAACTATATTAGTTACTGTGCCCGTTATCGCGCCGACTATACCTACAGCCGAAGAAATAATTCCAAGAACGCCGGATTTCAGGAAGTTTGTCACTTTAGCAGTGATATTAGCCCAGTCCAGACCCTTGAAATCGAACTCCTCCAGAGCCTCAGTAGCCTGCATCTGCAGGTCAGGGTATTCGCTGAGCTTGTTTATGAGGTAGTTCTTGCCTTCGTTGAGCAAAGGCGGTATTTCGTAGGAAATGAGTTTTATCGCATTAATAAGCTCCGGAATGACAATGGTGAGGATAAGCACCACTATCGCTATTGCAATAACAAAGGACAGCACCAGACATACCGGCCGTCTTGTGTAGCTTATAAAGCCTTTTTCCGACTTCGGAAAGTAGTGCTTTTCAAACCACCTGAGTATTATATTGAAAATATATGCGATTATCAGTCCGAGAAACAGCGGTTCCAGCGCATTCAGCGCAATGGAAAGAGCTTTGGTGATAAGTGTGAAGTGCTGAACTATATAACATACTATAACTGCAAGAAAAGCAGCAAAGGTATAGCGTCTGATCTCTTTTTTATCCATGATTATGTTCAGAAAAAGTCTGAAAGCCTCCTGATATTATTTTTATACATCTATTATATATCTGCTCTGTGATAATACAGCGATATTTTTTGTAAATTTTTAGTTAACAAGGAAAAATTAGTTATGACGGTAAAACACCGTTGACAAATTAATGCGGAAAATATATAATATTTATAGAAATAAGAACCTGTCCACATAGGGTGAATGTACGGATTTTCAGGCATAATTTTGTCGGTGACAAGGCAAAAATCCGCCGACGGGCTG
>CADBNS010000221.1 GCA_902796065.1 Ruminococcus flavefaciens | reverse complement strand
CGATGTCCTGGCTGATAACACCGATCAGGTGCTGAAAAACTGGGACGCTATCAAAATGAAGACCAAGGGTCAGGAAACCTATACAGACACATTGAACAGCGTAGCGAAGTCACTTCCGGCACTTATGCGTGCTCAGAAGGTCGGCAAGCGTGCTATGCGCGCAGGAATGGATTTCAATTGCGCAGAGGACGCGATCGCGTGTATCAGTAATGAGAAGGCTGAGCTTGATGCTGCTGTTGCAGCCGGCGATAAGCAGAATATCGAGGAGGAGATCGGCGATCTGCTCTTCTCCTGCGTTAATGCTGCCCGCCACCTCGGTGTGGACGCCGAACAGGCTCTCAAAAACTCTACAGAGAAATTCATTAAACGTTTTTCCGTTACAGAAGAGCTGACAAAGAATGAAGGACTTAATATGAAGGATCTTTCTATCGAAGAGCTCGATGTTTACTGGGATAAAGCTAAAGAACAAATTAATATGGAGGAAATTAAAAAATGACAAAGACAGAACTCATCAATTCTATTGCAGATAAAGCTAACTGCACAAAGAAGGACGCTGGCGCAGCTCTCGAGGCTACCCTTGCTGCTATTCAGGAAGCTCTCGTAGGAGGAGATAAGGTATCCATTACAGGATTCGGTACTTTCGAGGTTCGTGAGCGCGGTGAGAAGACCTGCATCAACCCCCAGACAAAGAAGAAGATGGTATGCCCTCCTTGCAAGGCTCCTGCTTTCAAGGCTGGCAGAGCACTGAAGGAAGCTGTTAACAAGTAATCTTGGCTTCATAAAAACTGAGGGCGGATCTTATATCCGCCCTTTTATTATACCCATTCCCTACGAAAGGAGGATCACTATGCGTCTTGATAAGTACCTCAAGGTAACACGACTGATAAAACGCCGTACTGTGGCAAATGACGCCTGCGATGCCGAAAAGATCGTCGTTAACGGCAAGGTCGCAAGAGCTTCTTATGACGTTAAGGTCGGCGATATTATCGAAATCAATATGGGCGCCCGTCCGCTGAAGGTCAAGGTGCTCAACGTCACAGAGTACGCTACCAAGGACAACGCCGCAGATAACTATACAGTCATCGAGTAACGTATCACTTTTACGTGTATCATTGCCTTTGAAAATGATTTCGGGGAAGAACTTTCAGCAGAAAGCTCTTCCCCGATATGCATTTACGGTATTGCGATACTCTTTATGTTATTTGGTATTGTTAAGATCCCAGCGGAAATTAACAAATCTGGCCGCTTTTGTCGTATCAAGCATATTATTGTTCTCCAGCTTGGAGAGGTCAAGATAACGGTAGTTGATCTTCTCCTCCTTGCCGCTTGAGAACAGTCCCTTGAGCTTTGAGATAGCTCCGCCCGGAGTTTTCTGTACTACCGTTCCAAGATGATAATTAGTCCTCATGAACGTAATTATATCTGCTGCGGAGATAAGCAGCTTATCCGCTACGTTATACACTCCGGCATACTTAATATCATTGGCATTCTGAGCATAGCAGAGAATGAAGTCCACCAGATTATGAACACAGCAGAACTGGAATCCATACTGTCCCTTGCCATACACGAATTTCAAGCCGTCCTTCGGGTCAGTGATCTTCGCCACAAGGTTATCGGTGAATTTCTTGGTATAGACTGGTGAATAGCGGATAACACAACACATAGTTTCCTTATGCTGCTGAAGCTCAGTTACCAGTGCTCTTTCTGATGCGAGTTTAAGAATCGCATAATTGCTCAATGGTTTCAGCTCTTTGTCTTCTCTTATGGGTTCACGGGTCTTGGGAAAATCATACACCTGGTCAGTGCTGAGGAGGATTATCTTTTCCACGCCGGCTTCCATCGCATAACGATACAGGAACTTGTCACATTCCTTAGAATCAGCGACCTTATTATCGGTCACCATGTTATCCCAGTCGTTATCAACGGTGCAAGCAGCATGAACAAGAATGCTGATCTGATTCTTCTCAAATATTTCCCCTATTTTTTCTTTGTCCTTACAATCAGCCTGTATGAATGAATAATTTAGCTTTCCGGTGTTATAATCGTTATCTTTTGTATCTACGGATATAACTGCGAAACCTTTTTTAAGCAATCCGGAGCAAATGTGCTGACCGATAAGGCCGTTTCCTCCTGTTACAAGTACTGTCTGCATATATACCCTCCCTTCGTGGTTCGTGCTTACAATTTAAGTATTATATCATAATTTATTAGTTTATGCAATAGTTTGAATATTTGTTAGTTTAGCGCAACTAATCTGCGGTATTCTGTATCGGATTCTCATTTATTTCGTCAATATATGTTTTGATGGTAGAGTAGATAGTGTCGTAAGTCTCATTCCACGGAGTACCTCTCGACGCCGCTCTGAGCTGGTCATCAAGGATCTCAGCGCAGTCAGCGGATACTCCGATAGAAACATCGTATATCGGATTTGCGTCCGCAAGCTCCTGCATACTGTGCTGCATTTCCACCATGTCAGCACTCCAGCCGAAATCATCAAGAAACTGCTGATCTGCGACCTTTTTGGTATTCTCATCGAGAATTGCAAAGCGTTTGCAGTCAAGGAACTTGGCTACTCCCTCCGGGTTGCTTCCGCCCTTGACAAACACGTATGAATCCATACCGACCGGTATGTAGTAGTCATCAGCCTTCGGGTCCTTAGGCATGGGAACGAAGAAGGCGTCTTCACCATAGATAGACTTCCATGTATCGGGTGATGTATACAGCTCATAGAGTCCGACGGGATAGAACAGTACTTTACCCTCGCCAACGTACTCCGGGTGCGATTCCCAGCCATAGTCACCCATTCCGATAGCGATACAGCCCGACTGATTCAGGTCGTACATGAAGTTCTGTACTCTCTCCATCGCCGGATCGCTGAGATTGTTTTTCAGCTTGCCGTCCTCTATCGTTACTGCCGGAACTCCGGTAGTATTCATCAGTGCGAACTGGTACCACCAGCCCTCGATTCCGTAGTGCTGATTCGCCGGATCAACGAAGTGTTCAAGGATAGACTTGAACGAATCCCAGTCCCACTGTCCCTTGCGGTAGAGGTCAGCAGGGTCGTCAAGACCGGCTTCCGCGATAGTTTTCCTGTTGTAGATACAGCCGATCCTGTCGCCTGTTGCCTGAACTATAGTGCAGTAATGGGAGCCATTCCACATCATGTCGTCATTGATGTCCTTGACGTCCTCCCAGAGTGGGGAGGAAAAGTCGATATAGTCATCAACGGGGACGAACATACCGCGTATTGCGCCTTTTGGAAATGCGTCCATATCGTTAGCCGGAAAGAAATCCACGCCCTCACCGCTCTGTATGAGCTCCGCCAGCTTTTCGTAGCGGTTCTCCCAGGTGCAGTTGATCCACTCGATCTTTCCGCCGTATTTCTCCTCGAAGGCTACAAGCTCAGTAGGCTTATTCTTTCCGGTGATACCCGGGTTGATGTCCCAGTGTGAAAGCCACTTTATAGTTTTATTCTCCAGCTCACCGGTCAGCAGGTCGGTATCCATAACGTTATTATGGACCTCCTCCCTGACGCTTGAATCTACGTCTTTGTCTGCGTATTCGTTTTTTGGATCTGAAGCAGAACTACTGCTGCTGCACGCAGCCAATGCCATTGCAGAAGCTGAAAGCAACAGAGCTGATAAAAAGGCCCTTGTTTTCTTCATAACTCAAAACTCCTTAGTACGGTCAATTTTCCCTCAGTTATTCAACCTGGCACATTTATCTGATTATATCTAATTATAACATTTTTATTCTCACGCTGTCAATATGAATTTTACATATAAATATAGACAAAATGTAGTCAAATTGCCGGATTTCAATGACATTTTTAGACAAAATATTAATAATTCGCAGACTTTTACTTTTAGATGATATGCTGATAAAACTTTTTCATCGCTAATAAGCATAATGGCTGCTACTCAGCGAATTCTTATTGACATTTCAGCCAAAAATAATAGGAGCACCGCTATATAGCCTCATTCCCTGCCACAGCCTCCGGTTTTCGAGAACGCACACCTGTCACGCATATTGCATATATCACAGCCCGATCCCCTCCGATGCTTCGGCGGAGTATCTGATATGCCGATTATTGCCGTGACTGACTTTGACGGCAGTAAAAGACAGCTGTCCGTGACCGTCAGTCCTATCCTGCGCTGTGCATTGAGTGCGCGAAGAAAGTCGCCCTGCACGCTGATGGGAAGATCTCCGTAGCCGGGACTGAACCGCCATGTGCGGTAGCGGACTGTATCACCGGCGAATATCTCCTTCTCCGCCTTGTCGCAGACCTGCTCTACCGCAGCACTGCACAAACAATCGTATGCAAGGGACTCTGCCATATCTGTAACTGCTGCCTGCCGAATGAGCTTGTCTGCCTCAGCAGACACCGTAGCCGCAAGTATGACTGCCTTTGCGCAGCCGTCAAGATGCCGGACTATATCCCTGCCCGGCAGCCGCAGTTCTACCTCCGGAAGAAATACTCCCCAGTCCTCCGGTACCACGGATACCTCACGATAAACATAAGCCGGCCGCACCTTATTCCGCACGACCAGCTCACACCGTTTTATGAGATCAGCAGTTGCAGCATCGGGTTCTCCCCTGACGCCCATGTACCGCGCAGCTTCCTCCAGAGAAAGTGGATCAAGCCCTGTCATAGTTGATGATACCTGTCACAGCCTCGCTTATCTTACGCGCAACATAAGCGTTGTTCATCGTATAAAGGTGGATTCCGTCAACTCCGCTTGCCGCAAGATCAACTATCTGATTGATTGCGTATGCGATACCGGCATCGCGGAGTGCCTCAGGCTGATGTTCATATCTCTGCATTATCTTTACAAACTTCCGCGGCAGACTCGCTCCGCAGGTTGTTACCATGCGCTCTATCTGATTCTTGTTGACTACAGGCATTATTCCTGCCTCAATAGGCACATTGATGCCCTTTGCACGTACCTTGTCAAGGAAGTCGTAATAGCTGTCGTTATCAAAGAACAGCTGCGTGATAAGGTGGTCAGCTCCGGCGTCAACCTTCCGCTTGAGATTATCGATGTCCTCGTCAAGCGTATCGGAGTCCGGATGGCATTCGGGATAGCAGGCTCCGGCTATATCATATTCTCCCTGCTGCCTGAGAAATGTTATTAGGTCGCTGGCATGGGCAAACTCACGCTTCGGCGGTATATCCGAATTTATATCTCCGCGGAGTGCGAGAATATTCTCAATGCCGCGCTTATTTATCTCAGCCAGTGTTGCAGAGATCTCGTCTTTGGTATAGTTGATGCAGGGAAGGTGTATCATTGGTGTAATGCCGTTCTCCTTGATGCGTGATGCTATATCGCAGGCAAACTGCGCATTTCCGCTTCCGCCGGCACTGAATGTCACGCTGATGAAATCAGGGTGCAGGTCGTGAAGCTCATCAAGCGTCTGATATATCACATCGATGGAGCTTGTTTTTTTCGGTGGGAATACTTCAAATGAAAAGACGGTTTTTTTTTCAAAAATCTCTCTGACTTTCATAGTTGACCTCCATAAATAACAGGTTTTAAGAATACACCGGACTGTTGTCCTCAGTCGATATGCCAGTCTATCTCGCCGAGTCCGTTGGCTTTCAGGAACTCGTTAGCCTTTGAAAAATGCTTGCAGCCAAAAAATCCGTTATACGCTGACAGCGGACTTGGATGTGCCGCTTTCAGTACAAGATGCGCTGGATTCGTTATGAACTGCTGCTTGGTTTTTGCGTCAGCGCCCCAAAGCATGAAAACCATCGGCTTCTCCCTGAGATTGAGGAGCTTGATGACGTCCGTGGTGAACTGCTCCCAGCCGAGTCCGTGGTGACTGCGCGCCTGATTAGCCCGTACAGTCAGTACTGAGTTGAGGAGCAGTACTCCGTTCTCAGCCCATTTGGTCAGATCTCCATGCTTGCCGGTATTGTCGATGCCCACATCGTCGCGTATCTCCTTGAATATATTGACCAGCGACGGCGGAGGTGCTACTCCCTTCCGGACTGAAAAGCTGAGTCCGTGTGCCTGACCCTCACCGTGGTAGGGGTCCTGACCGATTATGACGCACTTTACTGAGTCGTAGGAAGTGAGCTTCATTGCGTTGAAAATATCATACATACCCGGGAAAATGCGCTGAGTACGGTATTCGTTGATAAGCGTCTGACGAAGCCTGAGGTAGTAGTCCTTGGTGAATTCGTCCTTCAGCAGTTCGTCCCAGTCGTTATTGAAATTAACCATATTGCCTCCTGTAGAAAAAACAGATGAAAATATCGGGCAGCTAAAAGCCGCCCGTGGGTATCAGTTATTGTATATCGTGTCCTCGTAGTACTTGAACTTCACGAGGGTATTGCGCTTGTATGTAAGTGAGCCCTGCTGATTGAATGGAACTGTCTCGTAGGCGTCACGGGAGCACTGTATCTTGAGCTTCTGACCCTTGCGCGTCATGAAAACAAGCTCATAGTACTCGTCAATGAGCTTCACCTGTCCGCTGCTTTCGATCACGCGGAGACGATCGTCACACTTCTGTACCAGTGTAGCCATAACTACAATCGGTTCAGCTGTCTTCTTCTGTGCAGGATCGCTGTTTCTCTGTGCCGTTCCGGACCGCGAACCGCCGGTACGTGACGAGCCATGTCCGCCGGCATCAGTCTCCTCGAGAAAGAGATTCAGAAATTTCATGATGGGGCTTTTTCCGCCAAAGAGAAGTATTATAAGTATCAGAATAACTGCTATCGCCCCGAGAATGATTAGCAGATGTTTAAGTTCAGTCGACATTTAACGCTGTCCTTTCAAATAGATTAGAAGATAATATTGTGTTATAGTTCCAAAAATAACAGTCACAGTATTATTATATTATATTTTCGCGGTTTTTGCAAGATACAATTGAAAATTTCCTATAATTGTGATATAATATGGTATATAAACGGGGCCAGTTTTGTGCATTCGTTTTAATTTTTCCGTTATTTGGAGGGCATATGCAGAAAATTCTTGGATATATGCGCAAGGCTATCAACGAATTTGACATGATTCAGGACGGTGACCGCATCTGTGTGGGTGTCTCCGGCGGTAAGGACAGTCTCGTTCTGCTGTACGGACTTGTGCTGCTGCGGAGGTTCATCGGCATAGATTATGAGGTCGTAGCTCTGACTCTCGACCCCGGCTTCAACGGACAGCGCGGTGACTACTCCAGCGTTGCGGAGTTCTGCAAGGAACACGGCGTGGAGTACCATATCGTTGAGACTGAAATAGGTGAAATTGTTTTCAATGTTCGCAAAGAGAGCAACCCTTGCAGCTTGTGTGCGCATATGCGCCGCGGAGCTCTGCACAATGAAACGGTGCGGTTTGGCTGCAATAAGATCGCTCTTGGTCACAACTACGATGACGCGGTGGAGACCTTCGTCATGAACCTGTTCAATGAGGGGCGTATCGGCTGCTTTTCACCGGTTACCAAACTGACCCGCAAGAATCTCATAATGATTCGTCCTCTTGTTCTTGCTGAGGAGAAAGACATTCGCAGGGCTGTTCGGCGGAATAATATTGAAATAGTGAAGTCTGCCTGTCCAGCTGACGGCAATACCAACCGACAAAGGACGAAGGAGTTCATTGCTGAAATGGAGCGCAAGGACCATGGCATCAAGGACAGACTTTTCGGTGCTATGCGCCGCGGAAATATCGACGGCTGGGGTGGAGTCAACTATGTTCCGCCCGTTAGAGAAGACTAAATTAATAACCGCTTCCGGACTGACCGGTAAGCGGTTTTCTTATAACAAAAAGGTCCTCCGAAGAGGACCTTTAGTTAATCGTTAGTACAATAGACTATTTAATTAGTCTTCCTTCTTTCTGAGAACGAAAGCAGTACCGAATGCAACAGCAAGGCCAGCAGCTGCAACGCCTACGCCAGCAACACCTGTCTTAGGTGAGTTGCCAGAACCAGCAGCCTTTGTTGTAGCCTTTGTTGTAGCCTTTGTTGTAGCCTTAGAAGTTGTAGCTCCCTTAGATGTTGTTGTAGATACAGCAGAACCTGTAGATGTTGATGTTACAGGAGCAACTGTAGCTGTTGTTGTTACAGGCTTTGTTGTAGTTGTTGTTACAGGCTTTGTAGTTGTTGTAGTTGTAGTAGTTGTTGTTGTAGTTGTAGTAGTTGTTGTTGTAACAGCACCCTCAATAGCAATGTAACCATCATAGCTCTTATCGATGTTAGCAAGAGCTGAAACCTTTGCTACGTCAGCAGCAGGAGCTGTGAAAGGATTTGTCTCAGCATTGTAGATACCTCTTGTGAAGAGATAACCCTGCATAGCCTGAAGCTTTCTGTCAGCGTCAAGGAACATATCCTCAGCGTTTGGATTCTCCTTGTAGATGATGTCGATCGGGAATACATCGCCAGCCTTAACGTCATCAGGAAGAGTCAGTGTGAATGTGTACATTACGCCGTCATAACCAGCATTTGATGTACCCATTGTTGTAGCAAAGAAACCAGCCATGTTCTGATCAGCAGCTGTTGCGTCTTCCTTGAACATAGTAGCAAGAAGTTCTGTAGCGTCGCCAGACTTTACAGCAATAGAACCATTCTTAGCCTTGCTGATTGCAAGTCTTGGATCATAGTAGATGTGAAGACCTGATGAAGCCCACTTCTCGTCTGTACCACCAGAAAGTGAGATTGTTACAGTTCTATCCTTGTTTGACTTAGCCTCGTTAAGTGAGATAACTTCCTTTGAAACAGTGATAACTGGCTTAACCTCTGAAGCAAGAATAGCTTCATCACTAAGACCGTTATTAGGAGCTGCAAATGCAGTTACAGAACTTGCAGTTACTGTTGCAGCTGTCAGTGCAAGAGCTGCAAAAGCAGATTTTAATGAATTCTTCTTCATTTTAGTTTAATTCCTTTCAGATAATTTTAATTTTTTTATTTTATGTTAACTTGTCTGCCGCTGCCTGAGCGGCAGACCTTTAACACACTTTAATTAGTCATTGTCGCTATTCTGAACAGCGTTCCATGTCTCTCTGCCCTTAGGAGCCTGGAGTGAAAGCTCTGTGTAGTACTTCAGAATGTATGAAGCATCATCAGCCAGAATCTTTCTGTCGCCCTTCATGAGCTTCCAGTTGTCAGGAGATGCATCCTTTATCTGAGGATATGGCTCATTAGTTGTGTCGCAGAGGAATGTAACGAAATGGTCAAGAATATCATCAGGACCCTTTACAAGGTTGCTGATAGAGAACTGTGTATCGCTTACAGCTTCACCAGTTGAGATCTTTGAGTAGTAAATCAGTGTTGTTGTAGCGTCACCGGAGTCAACCTTGTTATCGAGGTTAGCATCACCCTTAACACCGATGTAAGCTGTTACAGATACATCAGAGTTGTCAGGATTCTTGAAAGTGCTGCCCTTAGCAATGAGAACAGTGCCGTCGCTGTCCTTGATGTCCTCAGTAGCCTTGAGAGCTATCTGATAAGCGAATGTAAGATCAGCCTCGTTGTATGTGTTTACAGGTGTTGCAAAGCCGAAGTCGAACTTATCTGTAATATCGATAGGATCGCCGGTTGAAATAGACTCATACTTGAGAACTGTGTTATCCTCGTCAATGTACTGACGAACTGTGTCAACTGAGCATGTAAGCTTATTTACCTGCTCCTTGTGGAACTCTTCATCGATGTCAAGGTAGAAACCGATGATCTTGTCAGCCTTGATAACAGGAACGTTAACGATTGTTGTTCTTGTAGTACCGGGAACAACAATCTCCTCAGTTGTAGATGTAGATGTTACAGGCTCTGTCTCTGTTGTTACAGGCTGTGTAGATGTGCTTGTTACAGGCTCTGTTTCTGTGGTTACAGGCTCTGTTTCTGTAGTTACGGGCTCTGTCTCAGTTGTTACAGGCTCTGTCACTGTTGTTACAGGCTCTGTCACTGTTGTAACAGGCTCTGTCTCTGTTGTTACAGGCTCTGTAGTTATGGGCTCTGTTACTGTTGTAACAGGCTCTGTCTCTGTTGTTACAGGCTCTGTAGATGTGCTTGTAACAGGCTCTGTTTCTGTAGATGTTACGATAGTTGTTGTTGTATCAGTATCAGTGATCGTTGTAGCTGAAGTTGTTGTTGTAGTTGTTACAACATCCTTAGGCTGAACCTTAACAACTCTGTAGTACTTGATGTCAGCTGAACCAGCCTCTACCTCGTCAATATTGGAGAAGTTAGCCTCAACCTTGATCTCCTTCCATGAGTCAACAAATGTGTACTTTTTATTGTACTTTTCAGACTCAGCGAAGAACTTCTCAACGTCAGCCTTCTCGTCATCAGGGTACTTAGCGAATGCATTTACAGTGCCCTTGTTTGTGCTGCCAGAAATATCATAAAGTCTGTCTACCTCAGCGCCTAGGAGATCAGCAGCTATGTCGATGTTGTAGCCCTCAACGTCCTTGTTGAACTGAGCAACAGCACCATCATAAGCCTTCTTTACCATCTCGTTAGACATGATAGCTGAAGCGGACTCAGGGATCTGCTTCTTGATGCCTCTGATGTTCCTCTTGAGGATCTGCTTATTAACAGCAGCAATGAGCTGCTTTACAGAATCAGCAGTGAATGACTTCTCAGCATTCTTAGCCTTATCGATAGCATTGTTAGCCTTGATTACAGCTTTCTTGTAATCGTTCATGCCGTACTTGCCATTTGTTCCGTTGATCTTCTTTATATTTTCTTCCTTCTGAGCATCAGTAAGTGAAGAAGCATTGATAGCATCCTCAGCATCCTTAGTCAGAGAATCGAGAATATCAAGAACGAACTCAGGAAGCTGACCGAAACCGATAGCCTTACCTGTGCTTGTTGGAACAAAAGCGAAGTCAACAGCGATGTTTGTATCTGTTGCGATATTAGCTGTGTGGATAGTGATTGTGAAATCACCTGAAGGATCAGCAGAATAGTTAACATGAGCAAGGCTCTCTATCTTACTGCTGTCAGCCAGTTCCTTCATAGCGCCGCCGATGAAGTTCTTTACATCCTCAGCGAAATCAGGCTTAGCAACGTGAGCCTTGATAACGATATTGCCATCAACGATCTCGTATGTAATATCTTCCTTAGTAAGAGCATCAAGTCCGAAGCTTGCAACCTCGTCGAACTTGCCGCCGCCGATTGTAGCTGCCTTTTCCTTGATTGTGCTTACAACGAATTCAGGATCGATCTTACCAGACTGTCTTGGAGCATTCTTGATGTAGCCATCGATCAGAACGTTCCATCTTGAATCCTTAGTAAAAATAGTGGGGTCTTTTTCATCCTGAACATAAACGTTTTTGAGTATCTCCTTAGGCTCAATGTAAAGGAGTCCGTCATTACCAGTAAGTGTGATTGTGTTAGCATCACTTGCAGTAACGAGAGCATCATTTGCTATGGCAGGAGCAACAGATGTTACTGAAACAGCACTTGCAACTGTCAGGCACTGTGTGAGAGCAACGGGTACAGCAGCACCTGCAGCAACAGCTCTCATGAATAATGAGTTCTTCATTGTTCTATACCTCTCTAACATATTTTTTTCCGCCTGCACCTAATGTCCACCGGGTGCAAAAGCGGGATATTTTCAGTTATATTTGCATCATATAGATACACCTATCCCGAAAATTCATAACTTCATTTTAGCACACAAATTCCAATAAGTCAAGGAAAACCGTGTATTTTCTCAAAAAATTATTGACGATTAATATTAGGCTTTTTTGTATGTATTTCACAATTAACAAATTATTTCGGGTACTGTTTTTAAAGTTTTGTAACTCTTAGTATTTTTTCACGTTTTTATTATAGACCGTTGCTGTGAAATCTTTTATGCTCTTATTATAACAGTAATATCTTTCACAGTCAACCGGAAATTTGTGGATACAAAAGAAAGAGCCAGACCTTTCGGTCTGGCTCAGAAATGATATTAGTTGCTGCCGCCCTGTGCGAGAACCTTCGCTACTTCTTCAGCTGTAAGACTATTCTTCATGTTTTCTTCTCTGCTTGAGAGAGACTTGTTCCAGCCTACATAGCGGTTAGTTTCGTCGGTTGACATATTTGTGTAGAATACAAGGATCGTTGTAGCGTCATCATTCATGACCTTTCTGCCGTCCTTCTTTGTATTCCAGTTGCCCTCTGAATATACGTCCTTATCTACATCAGCAAGGAATGCTGCCAGTTCATCAAGCTCTGGATTCTCAACAATTGTACTGTTGATTGCACCAAGGAGTACTTCATCGGTTGTCATACCAGTTGAAAGTGCGGTGTAGTATACAAGTACGCTTGTAGCGTCACCGGCATCAACACGGTTATCGAGGTTTGCGTCACCCTTAACACCGATATATGCCTTAACCTGTACAGGCTTGCCGTCCTTATCAACCAGCTGAACTCCGTCATAGAGAACATTTACAAGGTATGTGTGATCAAGCTGATCTGCACTGTAAGCATCCATAGGAGTTGTAGCTCCCTTAGCTGCCTCAACAAGTGTGATCTTGCTCATATCTGCATCAACAGCGTTTTCGTTACCGTCCTCGTCAACATAGACAAGCTTCAGTGACTTAACGTGTCCAGCCTCGAATGTTCTTGGATCGTGGTTGAAGTAGTAACCTGACTGTACATCAGCGATTGCATAAACCCTTGTTGTTGTTTCAACAGGTGTAACGTCACCTGAAGTTGTAGTTCTTGTTTCGTTATCTCCGCCAATGTTTGTTACTGTAGTAGTTGTAGTAACATCACCTTCGCCAGGTGCCTGAGTTGTGTTGATTGTCTCAGTTGTGCTTGTTACAGGTGTTTCAGCAGTTGTTGCTGTTGTATCTGTTACAGGCTTATCAGTTGATACTGTTGTGCTTGTTACAGGTGTCTCAGCAGTTGTTGCTGTT
>CADBNS010000220.1 GCA_902796065.1 Ruminococcus flavefaciens | reverse complement strand
GAAAAATATTCTGAATGACGATAATCTTTGCAGCGATATGCTGGCTGAGCTCCAGGCTATGCTTTCCGAGGAGCTTCAGAAGCCCATGGAAATGCGCAGCTTCGATACTATCGCCGAGATAACCGCGGCGATAGCTGAAATATCCGGCGGCACCGTTTCCGATGAAAAGGCAGCTTCCGCAGCTGATAGTATCACAGCAGAATTATTCGCTGAGAAAAAACGAAGCAGGATCACTATGATGACCAAGTATCTTTCCGTTATCAGTGCCTGCATCATTATGTTCATAGCTTTCAATTTCTTATCCATCAACAGCTTCGGTGCAACACTGTTCGATGCTGTTGTGTCCATGCGTGACGACGGATTTGCTCTTGATTTCTCACCGTCCGGTGATAAGGAAGTATCTCCCACAAATACAGCTGTTCATACCACTGAGACCTTCGGCTCAAAAGCTACCACTACTATTGCTGCGAGTACAACCGATATGCTGGCAGATACTACCGGCGACCCTGTCGCTGTTTTTCCTACAATGCCGGCTGCGACTTCAAAATCCGGCATACTGACTACTTCGCCGCTTTATGCAACTACCACAGCTGTTGCAGGAACTACAGGTGCAGTTCAGGAGCCGGCAGGCGATAACACCACAGGCACAGGAAATTCCGGTTCTGCGGTAACTCCGGTACAGGAGTATATCACCATTGCTCAGCAGCTGTACATGAACTGCCAGAGATACGATCTGGAACCATGTGCTCCCGTCGAGTACGACTGCGTAGATCAGTTCATGCCTATGACTGATTTTGAAACAGAGAATATGACCGATTCTGACGACTTCTACTTCACCTTTGCTGACGATGAGCACCAGATAGACATCATCATCGAACACTACTTTGACCCCGATGATATTCCACAGCTCATTATCCCCATGACCGAAGCCGGTCACTGGAAGCTTACCGGTGAAGTCGGAGAGATCTACATATTCCATAAAGACGACCGTATGTGCGCCGTTTTCATGAACGACAACTGCGTATATACCATCACCGGATACAACTTCGATGAGTCCTTCGCGGACTTCGCCGTATCCTTCAGGGAACCACTCCAGAATTGAGGGCAGCGGCATGAATAAGAAGTATATCATATCTGCCCTTATCACAGGAGCTTTATGCCTGCTCCCGTTAAACAGCAATACTACCACCACTTTCCGCCGACCAGAAAAAAGCTATGCAGCCGGACGTTCACTTTACTCCGGTCTTATTGAAAAATGTGCCCTGAAATGCTCAGGTCAGGACGGTATCATCTGCATAACTGCTAAAACTCAGTCGTCGGGCAAAATGCGAAAGATCGGTTTCACCGATATGACTATACAGCGCAGCAGCGACCACTCCAGCTGGTCCACTGAAAAGGATCTGGGCGACCTGCTCGGCGCAAATGTCAGGTTCTATACACTTGACAACTATACCGAGACCGTTGACGGCGGCTATTACTACCGCGTTGTCTGCGATCACTATGCCGAGGGCGTTCCGGTATCCGGCGACAATACCCAGATACAGGAGACTCCCAACGCTTCAAAGGATGTGTGGATAGACCCCGATCCGGATTCCGCAGTGACTACCACCACTACCACCAAGCCGGTGACCACGACCACTACTACCCGCACGACCAGAACTACCACCAAACCTGCGACTACCACCACAAAGCCGGTCACTACCGTTACAAAGGCAGTCAGGTCTGACGCTGTTCAGACTCAGGCTGAAAACAATAACGACAGCATTACCGCGACTGCCACCACAACGCGGGCGCTGTTCGGACCTGTAAGCTATTCGCCTAAAAACGGTATGTCGTCCCACAGCAGCAATGCCAATAAGGGCGGCGAAAGCAGCGTAATAAGCGGCGGCGGACAAAAGACCTCACGGAACAGCTCATCATCTTCCGACAGCAAGGACAAGTCCGGAAAGAGCAGCAGCAGTTCCGACAGCAGCACATCTTCGCCAAAAACAGGCGCAGTTCCGCCGACAGCAGCTATATTGACCGCTATATCCTCCGCAGCTGCCGCATTCGCTGTAAGACGCAGGAAAAAGTAAGCTATGAAAAAAGTATTGTCAGTTCTGCTGGCAGCGGCGCTCATTGCTCCGCTGCCGGCATACGATACCTCATACGCATCGGCTCAGGACGACGCTCTCGCAGCTTACGCCGCACAGTGCGGTGCTGAGACGGACTGCTTCTCGTTTCCGAACTTTCAGCGGCTGATACCTGCAAACAGCAGGAATCCCCAGTTTGCTCAGTTCCTGAAACGATGCAGCTTCCCTGAGGCATCACGGGAGCCTGCTGAGCTGTACTCCGGTGCACTTGCCACAGGACGATGCATGGGATTGTCCATTCTGTCAATAATGACACACAACGGCGTGGCAGCTCCCGGCGATATACAGTCCGGAGCCGAACACATTGCTGATATTGAGCTAAGCGAGGCTACTGATGCTTTTCTTTCGCATTATCAGGCTGTACAGGGCTATGCCTATTTCGACCTGTACATGAAATGGTTTGTCAGCCAGCATTCTCCGCAGGAGATAGTGAAAATACTGATCGAAACCGCTGAGAAAGCCGCAAAGGAAAACAAATACTTCCTCGTAGTCCACAACTCACACGTTATAACCCACGCCGTCACCGCAATGGGTATCATGGACGGCAGCTGGGAGTTCAAGAACAAGACCTACGACAAATGCATACCCGTCTACGACTCCAACCTGTCCAACGGCAACGGCAATGCCATAGGCTTCTCACCTTCCGCGTCAATATATATCAACTCCGCCGATCTTTCGGCTTATATACCATTCTATGAGGTGTCTACCGATGAGGACCTTTCAATGTTCGTCACAGATGATGTGAGCTTTATGAACTACAAGGGCATCATCTCTCCGGCGGATACCACAGATACCAATATCAGCAGTATCACACGCATAGAGCTTGACGGCAGCGATTTCAGCGCATCTGCGGAACGCTCTGACGGTTCTGTGTACGATCCGCTTTCCGGAAGTCTGAAATTCCGCACCAACCGCGGACGGGCAGTCTACTGCGACGGAGAAAGATTTACTGTTTCCTGCGGAAAAGACTGCAAAAATGTCTCTTTTACCGATACTTCTGCGATATATACTATTAGCAGCGATGGTAAAATGTCTGAGGCTGTGAAGGACAGCTCCGGCGTTACCATGCGCGGTAATAATTCCGAATACAGGATCTCTGCCGTGTTCAGTCAGGAAAGCTGCGGATTCGCTCCGCATTGCAGGTATATCCTGTCCGGTACAGCAGACGGCTGCGTTTCCATGAAATGCACCGGCGATGGCATGATATTCAGCGGCGATAATGGCATAAAAGGAACGCTCCAGACCTACGATGCGCTATATAACAGCGATTCCTCACTGCCTGAGCTGTCGGTATCTCCACACACCATGAAGCTGTACTGCGCAGGCAGCGTCCGCGCTGCTTTCGATGACGACGACCAGATCAGACTGTACATCGATAAGGACAAAACCGGTACCTACAGCTGTCCGGTGCAGAAGGGCGATGTGGATTGCAGCGGAATGACAGATGCCGCTGATGCCACTGACGTACTCGCGTCATACTCTGCTGTTTCGATCGGCAGATCCGCCTACGTTGAACTCTCACTGGGAGATATGGACGACAACGGTATCTTAGATGCTGCTGATGCTACAAACATTCTTGCTATCTACACGGATTTGTCCACTTGATTTGCCTTTGTAAAGGGGTGACAAACTCCGATAAAAAAGCAGACCGTTCCGACTTACACCATCGGACGGTCTGTTTTTTTACCTCTTGCATTTTCTGATGAAAAATCGTATACTATTATTGAAGGCTATTGCTCTCCTCAATTAAGCTTTGCCAAAATGGTAAGCATTGGTCGGCAAGGTTTAGTTGTGTGAGCAATAATACGAAAGGTGGTCAAGATATGATATATATGCTTGAGGACGACAGCGGAATCCGCAATTTCGTCCTCTATGCACTGAATAACTCCGGACTGGAAGCAGCCGGCTTTGAGCTTCCGTCCAGATTCTGGGCTGCAATGGAGGAAAAACTGCCGGAGCTGATACTCCTCGACATAATGCTTCCGGAGGAGGACGGTCTGTCCATACTGAAAAAACTACGGGCGGAGAGGTCCACAGCCAAGCTGCCGGTCATTATGCTCACAGCCAAAGGCACAGAATACGACAAGGTAACAGGTCTTGACAGCGGAGCCGACGACTACGTAGCCAAGCCATTCGGCACAATGGAGCTGATCTCCCGTATCAGGGCGCTCCTCAGGCGCAGCAACGACAGTTACGGAGACCATATCACCCTCGGCAGCATCACTGTTTACCCCGACAAGCATGAGGTATTCGCAGAAGGCAAGCCGATAACCCTGACTCTGAAGGAATATGAGCTGCTGCTTCTGCTGATGCGCAGTAAGGGCACTGTTTTCACCAGAGATACCCTGCTCAGTGAGATATGGGGCTATGACTTCTCCGGTGAGAGCCGTACCGTTGATGTACACATACGTACACTCCGCGCCAAGCTCGGCGAATGCGGTGACCAGATAAAAACTATCCGCGGCGTGGGCTACAAGGCAGGTGACGGCACAGATGACTAAAAAAATATTCACTGGCATCATGCTGATGTCCGGTCTGGCGGTGCTCATCGCGGTACTGTTCGTTACGGGCATCATCTACCGTCACTACTCCGAACGTGCTGCTGCGGAGCTTTGCAGCAAGGGCAGGCTCATTGCGGCAGCTGTTGAGCAGCAGGGTGAAAGCTACCTTGATAATACCGATTTTGATGAGCTGCGTGTTACGTGGATCTCTCCGGAGGGCCGTGTTATATTCGACTCCGAAGAGGACCCCGATACCCTCGGCGACCACAGTGACCGTATCGAGATCCACAAGGCACTTGAATCCGGCGAGGGCGGTTCGTCGCGCTATTCAAGTACCATCATGCAGAAAACGATCAACTACGCAAAAAGGATAAACGACGGCAGCGTTATCCGCGTATCCGATGTGCATATGTCAGCTGCGGCGCTTATGGCATCAACAGCCGATAACGTAGTGCTCATATTTGCCGCAATTGCGCTGCTCTCTGCCCTGGGAGCCGTACTGGTATCACGGAATATCGTCCGGCCGGTCAACAATATTGACCTCGACCACCCGGATATATCACGGAACTACAAGGAGCTTGCTCCCCTGCTGACCAAGCTGAGGCTGCAAAACGGCAGGGTCAGCCGGCAGCTTGATGAGCTCACACGCAGCCGCCGGCAGTTCAGTATAATAACAGAGAATATGGACTCCGGACTTATCATTGCAGATTCCAAAACCGCAATACTTGCCATAAATTCCAGTGCATGGCGGCTACTCGGCAGTACTCAGCCGGCTGACGGTGCGAGCATCTTTGCTCTCGATCACTCCGATACCTTCCGCCGCTGCATTCAGGACGCTATGGGCGGAAAACGCAGCGAATGCATACTCTCGACCTCCGGCGGTGACCGCGAAATACTGGCGAGTCCGGCAAAAAGCACAGGCATGATAAACGGTATCGTGGTATTCATTCACGATGTCACCGAAAAGCAGCAGCTGGAGATAATGCGCCGTGAGTTCACCTCCAATGTGTCCCACGAGCTGAAAACTCCGCTGACCACGATATACGGCATATCTGATATGCTGGCGAACGGCATCGTCAAGCCTGAGGACATTTCCTCATTCGGCTGCGATATACGCAATGAGGCTGACCGCCTTATCACCCTGATAAATGATATAGTATCCCTCTCCAAGCTGGACGAGAACTCTATCCCCCGTCAGGATACAGATGTGGACCTTTACGAGCTGGCGCAGGAGATAATAGCTCGTCTGGCGCCGAATGCGCAGGCAAAGCAGGTCACAGGTCAGCTGACCGGCGAGCATATCACGCTGAGATGCAACCGCACAGTTATCGATGAGATAATCTACAATCTCTGCGATAACGCCATAAAGTACAACACTGACGGCGGAAGCTTTGAAGTCAGGGTCTCTCACATACCCACCAAGGCGCTCATCACTGTCAGTGACAATGGTCCGGGCATTCCCGCAGAGCACCTCAGCCGCATCTTTGAGCGATTCTACCGCGTAGACAAAAGCCGTTCCCGTAAAGTGAAGGGTACTGGTCTTGGACTGTCCATAGTCAAGCACGGCGTCATGTACCTCGGCGGAACCGTCCGCGCAGAGAGTACTCCCGGCAGCGGTACGGTATTCACAGTGGAGCTTCCGATAGATAAACAGGCATAAAAAATGACCGGAGATGAACTCCGGTCATTCGTTTTATATTATGTTAAGCTGAGGTCTGAGCTATCAAAGTCAGCGGAGTCGAAATCGAAGTCGATGTCGGAATCATCGAAGTTGAATTCGTAATCGCCATCGCCGAAATCGTAATCATCGCTGTCGAAATCGCTGTACATTGAGGAGAAATCAAAATAGAAAAGGCTGGAAATGGACTGTGCAGATGACTTTGCCTCGTCGTCGTTGAAGCCGATACCCTTGAATAAGCCTTCAAGGAACTTCTCAGTCTCATCCTGAGATACATACTCCTTGAAGCCTAAATCGTCATCGTTGAGATCGATAACGAATGCGCTGCTCTTGTCAGGGATCTCCGGTGAGCCGCTCTTATCAGTGAAAATATCCATTGTGAACTTGCCGTACTCTGTGCCGTTCACATTTACGTCTGTGGATACTGTCTGGGAGTCATTTGTAGCTCTGAGGGTGATAGATACAGGCTTTTCGTCTGCGGTAACAGTAACGTCACCATTGCAGAAGCACTTTTCCTTGTTTACGACCTCAAAATCCTTGAACTCAACCGAAACATCCTCGCCGTCAGCAGTGATACTGATATTACCGGTGTACTTGCCGCCGTTGTCGGTTGCACTGAGGACTGCGCTGAGGTCATCGTCAGTACCTGTGATGAAAGCCTTTCCGCGCACCACATCGCCGTCCTTGCCGATAACAAAGCCAGCCTTGTTATCCTCATCATTGTCATCAGTTACTTCTGTACCTCTGATAACGCCCTTGGGGTCAACGTATGTCCTGATGGTGTAAGATCCATCGGAATCCTCGTCCTTATCCTGAATGGACTCAAGGGTCTCGTCCAGTTTTTCTGCGTACTCCTCATCAGAGCAGATACCCAGCTTGTCAACAATGATCTTTTTGATAACGGCATCATTCTTAGCCTCATTGATAACGTCCTTAGCAATATTCTGTGCCAGCTCGTCAGTCATATTGATGGTCATTACTGTATAATCGACTGAAATATCGCCGATCTCGACGCTTTCCTTCTTCTCAACAGTAACATCGCCGACATTTCTGTTCCAGATGGTAGTATATCTCTCAACAACGTCCTCGAACTCATCAGCAGAGAGTACAGACTCAGGATCCCTGAGGAATTCCTTGTATGCATTCATGATTTTTTCCTGCTCTTCAGAGTCTTCACCCTCAGGGAGTGTGAATACAGCCCACTTGGAAGTAAGCTCCTCGAGGCGGAAGAATGAATCCGCATTTGCGCTGTCGGAAGCGAAATCGAAAGTAGCAAGTCTGCTGCCGTTGAGGTCAAGGGAAGCAGTTGCACTTGACAAGCCCTTCTTAACGTCGCTCTTGCAGTTCAAGGATAATGTATCGATATTCCTGATAATATCCACATAATTCTTTGTATACTCATTTTCGCCGCCTAAAGCCTCATCGATGATAATATCCTTAGCAGCGTCGCTGAGTTCAAACTTCATGTCCACATTGGAAGAACTGCCGTTTTCGATAGCCTTGATGAACTCTCTGTAGCTGTCGCCGGCGCCCTTTGCAGACTCCTTAACATTATTGGTATTGACCCATGCATAATAGCTCTGCGGCTTCATAACGCGCAGGTTAACCTGATTTCTGACATAGTCAGAACATCCGTAAGCTGCTGCGCTACCCCCTGCAACAACTGCCAGGACTCCTGCTGTGATACCTGCAATCTTCTTACCGCTCTTGCCGGAGACATTATCTACTCCGGAAACGAGGTCAGATGAATTATAATTATTTACATTAGCCATGATTAGTTCCTCCTATATCCTTTACTATATCATCATTGACAATCATTTGTCTAAAGCCATATTACCACAATCCCGAAGTTCTGTCAAGGACTTCGCATCATTTTTCGTTATTTTGTCTCAGACCTGTAACCTGTTTGTCAACACAATGAAAAGTATGTGATGGATTACACAAAAACGACACAATTGCAAAGGAAAACCGCCCTGATCTCCCAGAGCGGTAACAATTCACTTCCGCTCCGCCCGGTACTCTGAGGGAGACATACCCTCAGCGGTCTTGAACTGGCGGACGAAGTAGTTATAGGACGAATAACCGCACTCACGGGCAATATCCGTCACGGTCATATCGGTATCGGTCAGCAGGGACTTCGCCTTATCTATGCGGAACTGTATCATTTCCTCGATGATGCTCCTGCCGAAATAAGACTTATAGATCTTCTGGAGATAGCTCTTACTGAGGAAGAGACCGTCTGCGATCTCGCTTATATTCCACGGTTTTTCCGGAGAGTTCTTTATATCAGACCTCAGCTGGCAGAGCTTTTCAAACTGCGGATTGACGTTGTGCTCAGAAATAGAGTGGGTATACAGCCTGTTGACAGCCGCCTTGTACATTGCATCAGACAGGCTCATCTCACCTGAAAGTGGGATACTGCAAACTCCCACGGAGAAGTCTATATTGCAGTTATCGCTGCCGCTGAAACGGCTGTCGCGGACACGGGACTGCACAGCATTGAACAGTTCCTCCGCGTGGCCGGTGCGGAATGAGATGACAGCAATGGTGTTGGAGGACCATATACCGCAAATATCGTCCTTATGGATACAATCCTTCACAGTTGAAATGAACGCCGACATGATACGGCTGCACTGTTCCTCACCGCTCTGGTAGTAGGTCTTGTCGATACCGGTCAGGTTTATGCGGATACAGTCCGCAGTACCTTCCGTACTTTTTCTTATGGCGAATTCATGCTCCATACCGCTCTTGTTGAGCATTCCCGTAGCGCTGTCATAGAGCATATTCCTGTTCATATCGGTCAGGGCGTGTTTCATAGCCGCACGGATGCGCACCTGCTCAAGAGCGACATTGACATAGGTTATCCACTTCATATACAGTGTGGTATATGCAATAGGCTCCTTGCCGAAGGAAACGGCAGCATAGCCGAAGAAGTTGTCATTATAGTGCAGGGGAGATATGTAGTACGCAGATGGGTATCTTCGCTCGCCGTTGAATACCGGCAGTATATCGTCTGAACTGAAATACTCATCGCCGTAGTACTCACGGAACACCACTGATTTTGACAGCACACGCCTTACCTCATCGCCGCAGCTGAACGTAAGAGCACCGCCGTTTTCGGGCTGTTCAATGTACTTTCTGGTCAGGCAGATGATAACGTGTCTGAAGCGGTGTATATAATAGGTATAGTTATCAAGTCTGTCGGCGAAATCGTTGATATTATCCACATTGGTAATATCGAAGAGCATATCGCCGTAGAGCATACCGTTCTCCCGTGTTTCGTGCACCTGCAAACGCCGTCTGAGCCTGCTGTCTATATGGGGTTCAGCGTGGCAGCCGCAGCTCTGTCCGGGACGGAGAAGTCCGCGTGAATTAGGTATCTTATTGCATATCCTGCCGGTAATGATCCTGTAGAGCCGGCGGAAGGCCTCAGCGCCCATCTGGGTATTAGGTCTGCGATAGCTGGTAATGGTCGGCTTGTTCTGAATGCTGTACATTGATGCATCATAGCCGGTAACAGCGATGTCCTCCGGCACACGGATACCGCCGGTCATCAGGCAGTTTATCAGTGTCATCGCCATGACATCGTTTCCGCAGACTATCGCATCAGGTCGCTCGATCTCACCGGAGATAAGTTTAGCCGCAACTTCCTTCGGGGTATTCACCCAGAAATCGCCGTACATACAGCACTCTCTGCCGCATTGCAGACCGTGCTTCTTCATGGAATTGCGGAATCCTTTCAGGCGTTCTTCAGCCACGAAGCTGCCCTTCGGACCGGTAAGGCAGTACAGCTTCTTTGCGCCGTGGACATCGATCAGATGGTCAGTTATCTCCTCAAAGGACTCTGAATCGTCGATGGAAGTAGTTTCAAAGCTCTTGTGGTCGCCTGAATCAAGGAGCATGACAGGTTTGCCTATATTCTTGAGAATATGGTCGATACGGCTTCTCATATCCTCACCGAAGAAGGAATTCCGGTCATAGAGGAAGCCGTCAAAGCGGTCAGAATGCAGAAGCTCGAAGATCTTCTCATCAGTGCGCTTATTCGGGGAATCATTAAAAAAATTGAACAGCGGTGCTATGACTGCTATGTCGCAATTGCTGCGGAATGCCTGTGCAATTATTCCGCTGAGTATCTCCTCCTGAAAGTCGATATGACACTCAGTAATTATAACTCCGATAAGTATCCGCTTACTCATTTTATCACTCCTTGTGCGGAAAAAGCGGCTTAGCTGCGGCTGTTATCACGATTGCAGCAGAGGGTAGCTGCATAAAAAGACTATTTTGAACTACTGCTTTATTTTCTATAGAATATTCTATCATAAAGGTGGAGAAAATGCAAGACTATTCTGAACAATCTTCGTCAGGATTAAAAAAAATCTTCAAAACTGGATAGCATTATTAATTGCAAAACGCAGTAAATATGGCTATAATAGACTTGTAAGCTTAGTGAGCCGCAAATGCGGTTACCGAAACAGGGAAAGTTAGGGGACCGTTCATACCCGTACCGGAATGCGGGTGTATGTACTACGCGCCACAAGTTTTACAAGATCCTGAAAACAGTCAGTACATCAATGTATTGTCAGAGGTACAGAAAGCTCTGAGCTGATGTCTGTTATCCCGCATCTGGGCAAGAAAGAGCAATAGGCGGCTCTTTAGTGCGGGAGCAGCATTTTGAGGCTCTATTATGGCAGTGAAATAGGCAGCTCTGTCATACACATATAAATAACAGCTTCTGTAATATGACACCGGAAAATACAGTGATGGAGAGGCACAGCTGTCCTACCACCCCCCTCACAGGGCAGCTTCAGCTGTTTTCAGTTTTCTGACCCTTCACAGGTCACTTTTTCGATACCCTCAATTACAATATCTCAAATCTCTACAGAAAAACTCTCCTACACGCAAGGAGAGTTTTTTCTTTGTCCGGATAATGCGCAATATGCAAAAAAATCTCACGGCTTATTGATTTGGCTGCGAAAATATGGTATTATAGTATTGCTCCGGTATTTGCGGAGTTTCCATATTACCCCGAAAAGGAAGATATTATGCTTGCAAGCTTAACAAACATAAACAAATTCTATAACGGCAATCAGGTGCTGAACAATGTCTGTCTGACTATTGACGAGACAGATAAGATAGGACTGGTGGGAAATAATGGCTGCGGAAAGTCCACGCTGCTGAAAATACTCACCGGCTCAGTGGAGCCTGACCGTTTCACCGAAAAAGACGGCGTTATCTCTCTGGCAGCCAAAACCACTATCGGCTATCTCGAACAGATGGGCGGTCTCAACTCCGAGAACACAGTAATGGAGGAGATGAACAAGGTATTTGAGCCTATGCACCGTGCTATCGACCGTCTCCGCGAGATCGAGCTGGAGATAGAAACCGGCGATAACTCCGCTGCTGATGAATACCAGCAGCTCTCCTCGTGGATAGAGGCTAACGACGGCTACAACACCGATGTGAAGATACGAATGATACTCAACGGTATGGGCTTCACGGAAAACGAACTGGAACGTACAGTATCCGGATTCAGCGGCGGTGAAAAGACCCGTCTGTGCATCGCAAGGCTGCTGCTGGAAGAGCCTAATCTGCTCATACTTGACGAGCCTACCAACCATCTTGACTTCAAGACCATCATGTGGCTTGAGGACTACCTCCGCACCTACCGCGGAGCTGTACTCATCGTATCCCACGACCGCTACTTCCTCGACCGCCTCTGCACATCGATCTGCGAAATAGAGCATGGTACGCTGAAACGCTACCGCGGAAACTACTCCGCATTCGTCCGCCAGCGTGAGGAGAACGATGCCCGTCAGGAGAAGGAGTACGAGCTCCAGCAGAAGCAGATAGCCAAAATGGAGGACTACGTAGCCAAGAATCTCGTCCGCGCCTCCACCACCAAAATGGCGCAGAGCCGCAGGAAGCAGCTGGACAAGATAGAACGCATCGAAAAGCCGTTCCACGACACCCGTACCGCAAAGATACACTTCACCTATGCAATGGAGCCGCCGTTAGATGTGCTCAAGGTGAAGAATATCGACATTTCCGTCGGTGAGGGCGCATCACGCAAGACCCTTCTGGACGATGTGAGCTTTGAGGTGCGCCGCGGTGATAAGATAGGAATCATCGGCGACAACGGCATCGGAAAGTCCACTCTCCTGCGGATAATACAGGAGCAGCTGCCGCATAAGGGAGTAGTCCGCTGGAACAGCAACATAAAAATATCCTATTTTGAACAGGAAAGTACCAATCTCAACCGTGAGCTGACCGTTATGGAGGAGCTGCACAGCCGCTATCCCTCGCTGTCCGATCTGGAGGTGAGGAATCTGCTGGCTCAGGTGCGTCTCATCGGAGAGAACGTGTTCAAGGAGACGGGAGTGATCTCCGGCGGCGAACGTGCCAAGCTCTGCTTTGCCATCATGATGCAGGAGCACGGAAACGTACTCATACTCGACGAGCCTACCAACCATCTGGACTTAGGCTCAAAGGAAGCCATTGAGGAGGCACTGAAAGAGTACACCGGAACTATAATCTTCGTATCCCACGACCGCTATCTGCTCAGCAAGATAGCCGACAGGCTCATCGAGCTCACTGGCAGCGGCTACCGTGAGCACAACTACGGCTTTGAAAAGTACCTTGATGTGCTCCGTGAGGAGCAGGCTGAGCAGAAGCGCATAGCTGACGCGGAGAAATTCGCCAGAGCCGCTGAGGCAGCCAAAGAGAAGCAGGCAAAGACCTACAGGAGCAAGCAGCAGAGAAGTGCAGATGCGGCGCGTAAGAACGAGATGCGCCGTCTTGAACAGGAGATCGACGCAATGCAGGCTCAGATAGACGCACTGTCTGAGGAGATCACCCGCGAGGAGGTCTACACAGACTACGAGCTCATGAACAGCAAGTGCGCTGAAATAGACGCTCTCAAGCAGAAAATAGACGAAAACTTCGATAAGCTCATTGAGCTTGACGAATAATTTCGTCAGATCCTCTGAATTCCCCTTGAATTAAGAATAAATATGTGCTATCATGTAAAATGAGGAGGAATGATCTGTGAAAAATATTTTTTCAGTCATATTCATGAATTTCTGGAGCTTCGACTTCATTATATTTCTTGCCGCAGCTTTCACATTCTACATCTATTTCTCTGCGAAGAACTCCGCAGAGCAGCTCCACAAGAAACTTCACCTCACCGTTTATGTTCCGGACAGCGACTACTCACAGCACGAGATCGCCGGAGAGATCGCTGAACTGCGCGAAAATGAGGTACTCAATATGCGCAACCACACCGGCAAGCTGTACTCATTGTTCGTGAATCTCACCGGAATATTTCCCCTGCTCGGTATACTTGGCACCGTTATCTCCCTGCTCCACCTTGCAGGCGATATGAGCGATGTTACAGGCAATTTCTACGGCGCACTTACCTCAACATTCTGGGGTCTGGTATTTGCGATAATATTCAAATTTCTCGACGGAGTGATAGCTCCGAAGATCGAGTACAACGAAAAGAGCGTCAGCCTGTACCTCGAACGCAACAGCGCCAAAGAGCACCATAAGGCAGGCATACTATGAAAAACAAAGGCATAGTCATCGAACTCACGGCGCTGCTGGACGTCATACTCATCATGCTGTTCTGGGTAATGATGAACGTGCGGGAGGAGACCACGAATGTCCGCAATGAGGCTGAGGCTCAGATCGAAGAGTATCAGCTGCGCAGTCAGGAGGCTCAGGACGAGCTTGAAGCAGCGCAGGAGGAACTGGAACGTATCCGCGCAGAATACGAAAAGCAGCTGGCTGAGGCGCGGGCAGCCGCAGAGGTAAAGGATCCGGAAATATCCGCCTATCAGCAGGCTTTGGACGACTTCTCCGGCGGAGTGCTCATAACCCTCAACCTGAAATATGATGCAGTTGGAAAGCTGTTCATATACGACAGCTCAGGCGAGCTGGGACGCACCCTTCTGGATTCCGAGGAGGATATTTCCGACAGTATCACCGATGCGCTGGAGCGATCCGGACTGGACCGTGAGGACATTATTCTCTGTGCCTTCACCTACGACGGAGAACGTGCACTTTACCGCGATATAAAACGCATCACATCAGCTGTAAACGACGTTACAGATACTTACAGGCATTTATACTGTACCTATATTAATACTAACCGATGAAAGGACGATCTATCATGTCAAAAGAAAACGATCAGAAGAAGAGCGGCAAAGGCGTTGCAGTTGCCGGTTCAGCCGCAGTAATATTAGCAGCACTGGCATTGCTCAATAAAATGGGCTTTGGTCCCGATCTGGGACTGGGTAAGGTGTCTGATGAAAAGCCGTCATCTGACACAGCTCAGGTTCAGGAGATAACGACAGCAGCCGCAGATGAGGCAGAGGAGCCGACAGAGGCAGAGACAGAGCCGGAAACTACCGAAGCCGCACCGGTTTACGCCGATATAAAGGTATCCGGAAGCACCTACACATATGACGGACAGGAAACCGACACAGCCGCACTGGTCGAAAGCATCATGAAGCTGGACGGCGATGTTATAGTGCGGATCACCGATGACAGCGCAACTCAGAACGCAATGGAGGCACTGAAAAGCGAATTTGATAAAAATAATATAGCATATATCATAAATGAATAAATGAATTCCGGTCACTTTTGTTAAGATGACCGGAGTTTTTTGCATTCATAGCGTACAATCCGGCGGAATTGCTCTCTCATTCCGGTACGATGTGCACAAACAGATATGCATGATTTTATGCATATAATTGTCATATAGCCACATAAATTTAAAATATATGTTTCTTAATCTTGTTGTTGCACAAGGTTAACAAACGCAGTTGCGGGTTATCATTCTTGGTATAATATGCACAGAGATTGCGCAAACTCTATATCAATTTTAAAACAATTTTGTAAAGGAAGAATTAGTAATGAAAAAGACATTTGCTAAAATCGCAGCACTCGTTTCAGCAGCAGTTCTCTGCGCTGTACCTATGACAACATCTATGACAGCTAACGCAAAGCGTATAATCAGCCCCTACTACTTAGGCAACGTTAACGGTGATGATGTATTAGACATGGCTGATGCTATTTCTATCCAGATGTACTACTACAACTCCGGAAGACTCACAGCAACAGAGAAGAATTACATCAGACAGTACGGTGATGTTAACTATGATGGCGTTGTTGATACATATGATGCATCACTCATTCAGCACGTTTGCTTAAAGTTCAACGGCGAGTATGAGAACATCGAGAGACGTACATACATCGAGCACCCAATGTGGGGCGATGCAAACGGCGATGATCATCTTGATCTCAGCGATGCTGTCTGCATTATACAGTTTGCAAGAAACAGAGAAAAATACCCGACAGCTGGCATCTTCTTCATGCAGTCTGATACAGACCGTGACGGAAGAATCACAGAAGCTGATGCAGATACTCTCCAGAAATATCTCCTCAGACTCTAATATTGCACAAACGAACCCGCAGCCTTCCATAACGGGAGGCTGCATAAAAAATAATTGTTATCAATGCGCGGTATCAGTTAATGTATTACCGTTCAGCGGTAAAATATAAAGCAGATACAGCGTAAAGATCTGAATTTTTGAATAAAGGAATGAATAAAATGAAAAAGGTAATAACAGCAGTTGCAGCAGTTCTCTCAGCAGTTATCTGCGCAGCACCATCAATCTCAGCTACAGCTTCATACTGCAATGAAGATTTCAGTGCATTCGGACGTTTTGGCGATGTAAACGACGATGGTCGTGTTGACGCTATCGATGCATCATGGACACAAGCATATTACGTTGGTAACGCACCGGCAGGCTTCCGTGACGATATGGCAGATGTAAACTCAGACGGTGTTATCGATTTACGTGATTCTACATTAATGATGGATTACTATGCTCTTATATCTACACATAAGGTAGCAACAGGTGACGTTAACAGCGACGGAACAATCCAGCTTAATGATGCAGTTGCTATAGAGCAGTACATTGCAAATCCGACAAAGTACCCTCTCAGGAACAAGATCAAGGCAGATGTAAACAAGGACGGCTACATCAACCATCTTGATGCATATGCAATTCAGAGCTACAAATTACACCTGTCCGATAACATCGATGTATTATATGGCGATGCAAACAACGATGGCAAGATTGATCCTAAAGATGTTGACATTATCCAGAATTACTGGCAGCGCAACCGTCAGCCAAGCAAGCAGGATTTTGCAAGATTCAATGCATATCCTGATGACAAGTTTGACTCAAAGGACTACAACGCTATCTGGACACGCGTATTTATTGGTTACTACAAGTAATAGACAGACATAAAGCAAAATATATCATAGGCCAGTCTCTCTGAGGCTGGCTTTTTTGATTAATGAAATTATTCTGATAGTGTTTATTACCGCACTATAAATAGTTATTGTTTTATCATATTACAACAAACTTTTTCAACTTTAAAGTTATTTTTTCTTACCCGAATTAATGTTAACCAACTGCAACATTGAACAAGATTTTACCAATCAGTGATATAATAAATAACAGAGATTGCGCAAACTCTTAATTTTTAGTAAAGGAATACGAATAGAATGAACAAGAATTTAGTAAAGGTTGCAGCTGTGGCAGCTGCAGCTATCTGTGCACTTCCAATGGCAAGCGCATTTTCAGCTAATGCAGCAACAAAGCAGGTAAGATACCACGTAAAGCAGGTTTCATACGGCAGACTTGGTGACGTTAACGGCGGCGGACTCACACTGATGGACGCTCTTGACATCAGAAAGTACTGCAACGGAACATTAGCTTCAAATTCAACTTTCAACAAAAAGGTTGCAGACGTTGATAACGATGGATATATCACAGTGAATGATGCAGATTGCATCCAGACATACCTCACAAATCCTAAGACAGGAGATGCAAACGATGACGGTGTGATCAATCTTGCTGATTCAGTAGCTGTAACACAGTTCTTATACAATGATGTTAAGTACTCCATCAACAACCTTCTCAAGGCTGACGTAAACTATGACGGTATCATCAACACAGTTGATGCAAACCTCATCAGAAATAAGTGCTTAGGCATAATCGACCTCTTCAATGTAAGATGGGGAGATTTAAATGGCGATAATAAAGTTAATTATAACGATGCTACGATCGTCGGAAGCTACTTCGGACAGAAATGGGAGCGCAAGACTATCAGTGATGATTTATTCCGCAGATGTGATGTAAATGGTGACGGAAAGATCAATCTTCTCGACCAGCTGTCTATCCAGAACTACGTGAATGGCTATGGTTTCACAGAAACCAACAACTATTGATCAAAGGCACAAACTGCACAAACGAACACACAGCTCTCCTTCGGGAGAGCTGTTTTAATTAATACAGTAAATCGTCAGCGATTTATCAGCATACAATCAAATGTCATTATTTTGTTAAATTACGATAAACCATTTCTGTTCAAATCTTAATATTTCTAACCCTAAACGCCTGTTAACCAAGTGCAACAATGAACAAGATTTTACCAATAAGTGATATAATAAATAACAGAGATTGCGCAAACTCTTAATTTATAGTAAAGGAAAAGAAAATAGAATGAAAAAGACAATGGCTAAGATCACAGCAGCTCTCTCAGCAGCAGTTCTCTGCGCACTCCCAATGGCATCTAACCTCTCAGCAAACGCAGCATTCCCGGACTACGAAAACTTCAGAGGAAATGTAAACTATGACAGCATCATCACAAATCAGGACGCAACTTGCATTCACCAGTATGTAGCAAGCGGCTACGGCTGGAATACAATGTTCACACCTGAGGTACGTGAAGACATAAACTATTACTGTGACGTAAACCATGACGGTGCAGTAAACTACAATGACGCAACATTCATCAATCGTGTCGTAGCATTATACCCTGGCAACGATTCAACAGCATACACGCTCAGAAGTATGTATGTAAACTACAGGATCTGGGGCGATGCAAACGGCGACGAGTTTGCTGACATGAAGGACGTTCAGGCGATCAAGACATACCTTACAACACATTCTTCAACTTGTGATGCAATGGTATTCTTCAGAAACGCAAACGTTATCGACAGTGACAACGTGATCAACCAGAACGATCTTGACTACCTGATGACATACCTTATCCGCGGCGGTCAGTTAGGTGACGCAGACGGAGACTTCAAGATCACAACAAAAGATATAACAGCTCTCCAGAAGTATATTAATGGTACAGCCACACCTAACGGAATCCAGAAGAGAAACTCCGACCTCAACGGCGACGGACAGGTAACATCATATGATCTCTACCTCTTCAACAATTCTTTCAAGAAGGAACTGACTTACTATTCAGAGAATAACAAGACATACTTCACAGAAAGAGTAAAGATCGACCTCAAGAACCTTCTTGGTCTTTGATCCGACAAAATAACTGCACAAACGAACACGCAGCCCTTCAGAAATGGAGGGCTGTTTTTTATTTCTTTAAACACAGTTATCAAAATTATAATTCGGTGTAGATAAAATAATGTAATTTTATCACAAAACACATTTGTTTATTCCTGTTAAATCAAGCACATCTACCAAAGATGTGTTAGCCTTGTGCAACATATAGCACTTTTCTACATATATGATATATAATTATTGACAGAGATTGCGCATTCTCACAATTACACTACAAAAAAATAAGATAAAAAGGAAATGTTTGAAAAATGAAAAACTCAACAAAAAAAATTGCAGCAGTTCTCTCTGCCGCTATTCTCGGCGCACTTCCAATGGCAAACTCTTTCACAGCTAACGCAGCAAAAGCTGCTAATGATGTGGTAAAATTCTATTACGGTGATGTTTGCGGTGAAAACGGCAAAAAGACTCCTGATGGAAAAATAACTGCTGAAGACGCTCAGAAGGTTCTCATATGGTCAAGCAAGGGCGTTAAGGACGCAACTGCAGATCAGAAGAGACGCGCTGATGTTGACGGCGACGGAAATGTCTCTGGAAACGACGCACAGATGGTTCTTGAGTTTTATGTGAGCGCTATTTTATGCGAAAATGACATTCTCGGTGATGCTGAAGGCGACAATACTGTTGACATTGGAGACCCAGTACGCATAAACCGTTATCACAATAAAACCATCGGCAATCTTGACATCGACTTTATCCGTGCTGATGTAAACAAAGACGGAATCGTAAATAATTATGATTCAAAACTTGTACAGAAGTATCTCGCTGGTTACACAGATGTATTCAACGTAAGATATGGCGATACAAACAGCGACGGAGAGGTCACTGAAGCTGATGCTCGTAAGCTCGCTCGCTTCCTCGCTGAGGACAAAACCGCAAAATTCAGCGATATAGAGCTCAGAAGAGCCGATGTGAACTATGACGGAAAGGTAAATAACGCCGACCTTAACGTGCTTCTCATGCGTACTGCTAAAAATATCGGTCATTTCTGCGACTAATTCTAAATCATACACACAAATCACCGGTCTTCCCCACGGAGGACCGGTTTTCTTTTTCCTTGATATACCATTTACAAACAAAAAAATCTGCCTGCTAAAAGACAAAAACAGACAGAATCACTAATATTCAAAAAACCGCTTGACACAGCGGTTTTCTTGTATTATAATAATATAATGTATCAGTATGGGGAGGTATCTCCTTTTCGCGAGATATTATAACATATATGACAGGCACTTGTCAATAGTTTTTTGAAAAATAATTTTCCGTACTGTTTTCTATACGACCATAAACCCTGTACTTCCGTGCCTCACCGCCCGGGGTACAAGTTAAATATTAAGGAGGTTTCGCCTATGGTGAAAGTTACACCAAAGCAGCTGGGAAAAAACACCAGAATGAGCTTCGGTAAGATTACCGAGCCCCTTGAGATGCCGAACCTTATCGAGGTCCAGAAGAACTCGTATAAGTGGTTCCGCGAGGAGGGTCTGAGAGAAGTATTCCGTGATATGACAGCAATTACCGATTATAACGGAAACCTCGTCCTCAATTTCAAGGACTACAGATTCGATGATACTCCCAAATACACACTTGCTGAATGTAAGTCAAGAGGTGCTACTTATCAGGTAGCTATGCGTGCTACTGCTACCCTCTGCAACAAGGAAACAGGCGCTGTAAGCGAAAGTGAGATCTACATGGGCGATTTCCCGCTCATGACAGACAGCGGAACCTTCGTTATCAACGGTGCTGAGCGTGTAATCGTTTCTCAGCTCGTCCGTTCACCGGGCGTATACTACGCATTTGAGAAGGATAAGACCGGTAAGGATCTGTTCAACACCACAGTTATCCCTAACCGCGGCGCTTGGCTGGAGTACGAGATGGACTCCAACGATGTCGTTTACGTGCGTATAGATAAAAACAGAAAGATACCGATAACAACATTCATCAGAGCACTGGGTGTCGGCACAGACGATGAGATCTATGAGCTCTTCGGTGCAGATGACCGCCTCAAGCAGACTATCCTCCAGAAGGATCAGACCAAGAACCGCGAGGAAGCTCTTATCGATGTATACAAGAAGCTCCGTCCGGGCGAGCCTCCTACGGTCGAGAGCGCAGTGACCCACCTCAACAACCTCTTCTTTGATGCAAAGAGATACGACCTCTGCCGCTTCGGAAGATACAAATACAACAAGAAGCTGGGCATAGCTTCACGTCTGTCCGGACACATACTTGCTGAGCCTGTTATCAATCCTATGACCGGTGAGATCATGGCAGAGGCAGGTGAGAGCATCACCTACGATAAGGCTTGCGAGATCGAGCAGGCTGGTGTATACTATGCTTTCGTAAAGGTCGAGGCTAAGGAGTACTTCACCAACGAGCGCGGTGAGACCACCATAAAGATGGTCGAGAAGATCGCCAAGATCATCGGCAACGGCATGGTAGACATCAAGGGCTACGTTGACTTTGATACAGAAAAGTACGGCATCAACGAGAAGGTATCCTTCAAGGTGCTCCGTGAGATCCTCGAGACTTCCGCTGACCAGGATGAGCTGGAAGAGAACATCAAGAAGAAGGCTGACGAGCTTGTACCAAAGCACATCATTCTCGATGACATCTTCGCTACCATCAGCTACTTCCTCAACCTCTGTGAGGGCGTTGGTACTGTTGACGACATCGACCACCTGGGCAACAGACGTATCCGTTCTGTAGGTGAGCTTCTCCAGAACCAGTTCCGTATCGGTTATGCACGTATGG
>CADBNS010000219.1 GCA_902796065.1 Ruminococcus flavefaciens | reverse complement strand
TGTGCTCCGCACCGACCGCTGGAAGCGTCCGTTCCGCCATGTCTATGCGGTACTCGTCACTATCATCGCTTTCGTTTTCTTCCGAGCTGACGACCTCAGCTCAGCCTGCTCCTTCATCGGGAAAATGTTCTCTTTCTCTGCGGACAGCTCCCGGAATGCACTGTTTTTCAGCTTCCTGTCCCCTATGTTCCTCATAACTCTTGCTGCTGCCGCTGTATTCTCCGCTCCTGTGGTGAAATATGCTGCCGCTGCTGCTGAGAGACGCAAGTGCTCCGCAGTCTTCAATACTGCCGGTTATGCGGTGTCTCTGGTGCTCCTTGCTGTGTGCATTTTCACTCTCTCATCTTCACTCTATGACCCGTTTATCTATTTCAGATTCTGAGGAGGATGTATGGCTAAGAATTCTTTGTATAAACTCTATTCTGCGGTGTTTATCGCCGCTTGTGCTGCTCCGGCTGTGCTCACTCCCCTGCTGAAACAGGACAGCTCCGCTGAAAAACGCAGGCTGTCTGAGATGCCGTCTGTCATATCCGATGACGGAGGTTTAAACACCGCTTTCTTCGGTGAATTCGACACATGGTTCTCCGAACACTTCGCCTTCCGTCAGCAGCTCGTTAATGCCGATAACCGGCTGAAAACTGCTCTGCTCAGAACTTCTCCCGACCCCGATGTGGTCTGCGGTAGTGACGGCTGGCTCTACTACGGCGATACCGTGGACGATTTCCTCAATATCAGGCAGCTGAGTAAGCGCAGTATCTCCAATATCGCTCACGACCTGCGGCTTGTCAACGATTACTGCTCCGCTAACGGCATGAAGTTCATCTTCACCTGCGTTCCCAATAAGAACTCCATGTACCCTGAGCATATGCCGCTGAATTATGTTCCTTCGGACGCTCCGGACAACTACTCCATGCTCTCCGGTGCGCTGGCGGATTCCGGCTTTTACTGCGATATGAGCTCCGTTCTGCATAGTGCCGCTTCCAGCATTCCACTCTACCACAAGACCGACACCCACTGGAACAACCTCGGCGCTTTCGTTGCCTATAACGGTCTTATGACTGCTGCCGGAAATGACCCCCTCCCCGTAGGCTTCGACTGGTCTTCCGCTCACGACCACCGCGGAGACCTTGCAGAAATGCTCTATCCCGCCGAAGCTCCCAAAGAGCAGCAGGTCTACTCCGCTTATGATTTCACTTACAGCTACACAAGCAATTTCCACGCTCTGGACGACGTTATCATCGATACCGCCTGCGATGGCAGAAACGGCTCTCTGCTGATGTTCCGCGACTCCTTCGGTGAGGCGATCCTCAAATATATGGCTGAGTCCTACGGAAATGCGGAGTTCTCCCGCGCGGTGCCCTATAAGCTCAGCGGTCGCAGCGATAATCCTCCCGATACGGTCATTATTGAGATCGTGGAGAGAAATCTTCCCAATTTACAGAAAAATGCTCCGGTCATGGAGGCTCCGGCTGCTGTGATGCCGGATAATGTTACCGTTTCAGCTGAAAAGCTCTCTCACTGTACCGAAGCTATCGCCGGTCTTACTCATGTGTTCGGCGTGTTACCGGAGTCATTCTTCTCCGGTCAGGAAAGCCGCATTCTTGTGTCCTGCGGTCAGAACTGCCGCGAAGCCTTCAATATCTGCGAATGCGACCTCCTTGGTCTGGACGATGCCTCTCCTTACGGCTTCTCATTATATGTTCCCGATACCGAAGATGTCCGGGAACTAACTATCACAGTCATGAATAACGACGGTCATTGTGTATCGTCTGTCTCTACAGAAAGGTAATGCTATGAAAAAAATACTGTCAGCAGCTGCCGCTTCTATCTGTGCGGTATCTGCACTATCCTCTTTCTCCGCTGTTGCGGACAGCATAAAAATTACCCCCGTTTATGCTCTTTTCAATAAAAATGACGTCAACGGCTCTGTCGTTGTTACTGTTCCGGATAAAACTACCGCTGAGATCAGCATTCTTATGGACTCCCCTGAGGGTAAGGCTGAGCCGTACTACAATTTCAAGGCTCTTGCCGGCGGTTCTTACAGCTTCGACATTGAGGGCCGCGACAATACCGATGACGACTACCGCATTTACACTCTCTCAGTCGTCCTCACCGGCGGTCAGTACAACATCTCCTCCGCTCCCTACACCGATACTTTTACTGTTCCCGATGTGAACGACAATCCCGACAGCTTCGTCACACTGAACTATAACCTTTCCGTTGATGATACCTTCACCGGCAACAGCTTTGATGTCACCAAAAAAGACAATACCCGTAATATCGCTGTTCATCTGGACAGCTTCATGCTGGGTGATATAGACGGCGATGGTAAGATCTCCGCTGCTGATGCTACCGCTGCACTAATTGAGTACTCCGCAAGATCTACCGGTCAGCCTACTACTCTGGACGCAAGACAGCTGAAATCCGCAGATGTAAACAAGGACGGCACTATCGATGCCTCCGATGCAACAAGGATACTCATTTACTACTCCGCTCTCTCTACCGACGGCAACGCTTCCTGGGACTGATAATAAATATGACCCATAAGGACGCTTTTTCAGCTCCTATGGGTCATTTCTTTTTATTTTTACGGCACTTTACCTTCTCGTGCAGTCTGTAGTCCAGCAACTTAGATATTTTCATCGCGTCCTCAAGAGTGATGCTCCGGACAATATACCGCGTGCTCATCTCTCCGCACATCCACAGGTGTACGCTGCATCTGCCGTTGAGAAGCTGGAATAGCGACTGCTGTATGTCTATCTTTACTATGTTGTCAAGGTCGGCTACTACCGTGTGGAATGCCGTCCACTTTGAACAGCGTACCATTATACGGTCGTCGTACAATGACACTCCGCTGGTCATCAGCGCTACCGTCTTGACCGCTACCATCCATATGGACGGTATCTCCAGCATTATCGCCGTAAACCGTATCAGCTCCGCGAATTTCGGAAACAGTCCCGCAAGAAAGTCTCCCGCAGGAAAAAGTGATACTGTCGCTATCACCGGCAGCCATATATAGTTCATCAGTCCGGCTTTCCGCGGTACTATGTCCATCTTTCCGCCGCTGAATACTCCCAGCTTTTCAAGCTCCCTGCCAAGATCCTTCTCCATGCGTATCGGCAGCAGCACAGGAAGATACTGGGATTCCGATCCGTAACCTGCACAGCTTATGTTCACCGTTACCACTCCGCACAGCTTCATTATCAGATTCTGCCGAAGGTCGGTGTAGTTGATGTGCTCCGAATTTATGCGGTATTCCCTGCGGTTGATGACTCCGCAGGACACGTTGATGCGTCTGTCATCACACTTCATTCTGAACCGCGAGTACCGTATGATATTTATTATGAAAGACAATGTCCATGCCGCTATAAACAGCATTCCCGCTGCAAGGGCTGCTGCCGGTATCTTCTGGACTATCTTCGACGGCAGCAGCTCAGTTGTCTCAGTTATCTTGCTGAGCGACAGTGTGATTATGTCGTGTGCTATGTCACCGCCCTTAATGAAAAATGCCGCTATATAGACCACTCCGGAGAAGCTGCTGGAGAAGAATACCGAGAACAGCAGTATCGATGCCAGTGTGGGTCTTGATATGCCTTCCGTTTTGCGCTTGTCATCTACGTCAGGTATATGACTGATTATCCCGGCACATACCTTCCCTGTCACGAGCAGCTTCATGTCCGTCCGTTTCAGTATGCCTGCCCTTGTGTCTATGCTCATTCTTACGCCGTTGAAGGGTATCATAAGCAGCGGACGCTCAACTGTGGCTACACTTACGCTGTTCAGCGGTATCGCTGTCCGGACACGTATGAAAACGCCCTCTGTGTGGATTATGCTGTGCTCCGTGATGTCTACGTATGAGTAGTACCACCGCACATATCCGAACAGCAGGATCAGTCCCAGCACAAGTATATCGAACCATGCGCCCTTCAGCCATGTGTATACTCCGGCTGCGTCAAAGTGCATGACCGACAGTCCGCGCAGAAGAGGAAATATCAGCAGCCATATGTTCTTCATGGAAAAGCGCAGTATTTTCAGCGGATGTTCGTGATACATACTACACCTCCCCGAATTCGTTGAAACGGGCGTGGCTGAGTATCTCCCTCGCGTCCTTCTGGTCAAGGAACATTACCTGCATCTGTCCGCCGTAAACAAAGAGTACGACGAAGTTAAGTCCGGTATACTGGGAAAAGGGCGTGGTAATCACCGTTGTGTACTGCACTGAGGAGTACTGCACGGTCTGGTGAGTTTTCATGAATACTCCGCTGTGCCGCGTTATCTCCTTGCCGTCTGAGGTGTAGCTGAGGTATCGGAAGAAAAACGGCAGATAGATGAACATGGTGAATATATCCACCGTCACGATGGCTATTGTGATTATGAACACAAGTATATCTACCGGTATATAGTACTTCACTATACCGAAGAGTATCAGTGATACCAAAAGTATCAGCACTCTCAGCGTAAGAAGTCCGTTTTTGTCCGGTCTGTAGGTTTTCATCTTCCACCTCCCGATGTTGTAATATTTTTATTATACCACAAATACTTATGAATGTACAGCATTTTTTATTAACGGCGGTGAAACTTATGTCGCATTTCCTTGCATATATTGCGTCTCTGGTGTGGGGACCCGTTCTCGTGGTCGCTATCCTGTGTACAGGTATAATATTTACCATAAAACTGCGTTTCATTCAGCTGCGGCTTCCTGCACTTATCCTCCGCAGCGGCGGCAGCAGAAAACAGTTCCGGACTGTGTGCCTTTCTCTTGGTGCTGCTATGGGTACGGGGAATATCACCGGTACCGCGGCAGCTATCGCTGTGGGCGGTCCGGGAGCGGTTTTCTGGATGTGGGCCGCTGCATTTCTGGGTATGGCAGTTGTGTATGCGGAAAACTGCCTGTCAGGACTATACTCCGACAGCAAGATCCGCGGTCCTATGGCGTATATAAGCAGAGGTCTTGGCTCTCCGGCTCTGGCAGCTTTTTTTGCTGTGTGCTGCGTGGGAGCCTCCGTGGGTATGGGCGGTATGGTACAGGTCAGTGCGGTGACGGACTGCATTCCCGACTGCGTTGACAGGCGTATTATTGGTGCTGCAGCTTTTATCATTGTATTTGCGGTCATCTCCGGCGGCTGCCGACGCATTACAGATGCAGCTTCCCTGCTGCTGCCGGTGGCTACGATCTTGTATTTTGCAGGCTGCTTCGCCGTACTGCTTACATTCCGCTGCCGTATACCCTACGCATTCTCCGCTATATTCCGCGGTGCGTTCGGGATTCGTCAGGTATCCGGCGGTATCTGCGGTGCGGCTGTGGTCAGGGCTGCATCTGTTGGTGTGCGGCGCGGTGTTTTCTCAAATGAGGCAGGTCTGGGCAGCTCCCCTATCCTGCA
>CADBNS010000218.1 GCA_902796065.1 Ruminococcus flavefaciens | reverse complement strand
GGGCTGTCGCCCTTCAAGGATTTTTAACGCAGTCACCGGCAAAATTTGACGAAAAGACGTGCATGAATCCCTATGTGGACAGGTTCTGTATTATAAGGATGTATAAAATGAAAGGATGTATAAAATGATAGGTGATATTGTTACTGTTACAGTTGACAGACCGCTTGGTAGCTATCATCCAAAGTACAAGGATATGTATTATCCGATCAACTACGGATATATCGAAGGTATCATTGCCCCTGACGGTGAGGAACAGGATGCATACATTTTAGGCGTCGATAAGCCGGTGGAACGATTTACCGGTAAGATCATTGCCATCGTTCACCGATATGATGATGTTGAAGAAAAGTGGGTGGTTTGTCCCACAGATGCTTCGTTCAACAAGGAAGAAATAATGGAACTTATCAGGTTTCAGGAACAGTATTATCAATCGGAAATTATAATGTAACTTGTGTTCCGGACTTGCTGAAAATCCTGATATGCTCAATGCCCCTGAGTGCTTTGCAACACTCGGGGGCAAATCTTATATATGGTCATTATGGTCATTTTTCTGAAACAGCTAACTTTTTTTGTCAGAACACGTTGCACTTGCAATTGTAACTGCGTATGTGTATAATGAAAGCAGATCTGCCGGAAAAAGGAGGAACATAATGAACGACTCAGAGATCAACAGGCTGATAAACGATTCACCGTCCCGGGGACACCGTGCTCTGTTCGATGAATACTACAGCTATGTCTATGCAATAACTGTTAATATACTCAGAGGATGCGGCTCTGCGGAGGACGTTGAAGAATGCGTCATAGATGCCTTTGCGTCCATAATCAAGAATCTGGATCTCAGCAGCTACGGTGCACTGAAACCTTTTATCGGTACTGTTGCAAAAAACAAAGCATTGAGTATGCGGAGAACCCTGATCTCAAGGTACGGAAATAATGTATCTATCGACAGCGATGAGATAGGTGAACTCAGCTCCGAAGAGCGCGTTGACACTGATACGGAGAACTCCGAAATGGCGGGATTCATAATGCAGAAGATCAAAGAACTGGGCGAACCGGATTCCTCTATAATCATACAAAAATACTTCTACGAAAGAAACGCTACCGAGATAGGACGCATGGTGAATATGAATCCGGCATCAGTGCGTATGCGCTGTGCAAGGGCAATGAAAAAGCTGCGCGGACTGCTTGGAGAGATCTGATAAAGGAGAGATAGTTATGAGAAAAGACAAAAACGAACTTTTTAAACACCTCAGCGATGAAACAGTTGAAAAAATCTCAGCCGAGTATCCTACCGGCGATAAGATCCAGCGTGACAGGATATACAGAGAAATTGAACGGCGTGTTGATGACAGCTGTGTTTCCGGTGAAGATGTAAGAGGCGTTGAGGCGTACCGCTCCAGACCATATATGCGCATTATTTCAGCTGCCGCTGCATTTGTCATCATCGTCGGAGCTGCTGCCGGCGGCGGATATATCATGCGCAACGGAAGCAGCAATTACGCAGACAATGCTGTTTCTGTTGAAGGTACCACAGCACCGTCAGAATCCCCAACAGAACCCGAAACTACAGAAGCTACTGCGGAACCTGCACCGCTTACCAAGGAGGAGATCCTTGATAAGATAACCAACCGCAGATACGATGACTTCGACCAGATCAATATTGAATACACCAGAACAACAGAAGATGAAATCTCCGAACACGGTATCGCCAAGAGAGACTGCGTTACCGGAAATGAATCCTGCATAAAAACCTTCTATTACAAGAATGACGGTACTATGGACGCTCCGCCGGAGTGGACTACGACAGATGAGATTTTCGCATACAAGGATCTGTATATCTGCATCTATTCCGATACCAGCGACAACATAACACCACAGTATGAAGTCATGAACCGCTCCGCAATTCACGGAAGATCCTCTGCCGAATCGAGTATCTTGAGTAATCTGCCTGATGGTTATATGAGTAACGGTCTGGAGGATTTTGACCTTGATGAAGTCAGCGATACTGTCTTCCTCGGCAGAGAATGCACATCAGCTGTTTTTTCTTACCACGGTAATGCAAACCCCGATCCAGAACCAGAAAACCCTGATGAGCCTTTTCGTCCCGCAGCTGAAGATGAGCCGCTATTATTTGATGTAACAACGAATATCATTTTCGATAACGAGACCGGTATAGTATTAGATCTGAAAAATACTGTAGGTACAAGCAAATGCGGATTCACTGTGGACAGTATCAGATTCAACGAAGATGCAGAACTGCCGGAAAACGGAACTTACATCAAAAACCGCATTGCAGAATGCGAACCGGTACTGAGTCAGGAATCAATAGACCTGAGCGTACTTGATGAAGAAGATACAATAGAATGAGATACCGCAAAGCACCTCTCCGCAGGTGCTTTGCTTTTTTGCGCATGAATTGACTTTTTCTGCCGCAGGAAGTATAATAGCTATGTAGCTCACATGAAAGGAGAATACCATGACTTTACAGCAATTGAAATACATCATTATGATAGCAGAGACCGGTTCGATCACTATGGCGGCAGAACGCCTTTTTATCGCTCAGCCCAGCCTCTCGAAATCCGTTGCGGAGCTCGAACGGGAAATGGGCATAACCATTTTCAACCGCAGCAACCGTGGCGTATATCTATCCGAGGAAGGTACAAAATTCCTGTCGTATGCGCGGCAGATAGTCGAGCAGGCTGAGCTTCTCGAAAGCGAGTACAAGTCTGCTCCGCCTCCGAACAGAGCCTTCGCAGTATCGTCCCAGCACTACGCATTCGTAGTAAACGCATTCGTCGAGCTTGTACGCGAATACGGACGGGATAAGTACGAATTTACCCTGCGCGAGCTGAAAACTGCCGAGATAATCGAAGACGTAAGAACTCACCGCAGCGACATCGGTGTACTCTATCTCAGCCGCTTCAACCGCGAGGTGATACGCCATATCCTACAGAATGAGGAGCTGATCTTCGAACCGCTTTTCACTGCCCGTCCCCATGTTTTTGTCAGCCGAAGCAATCCCCTCGTAGGCAGAAAAAAAGTGACCCTCGATGAACTGAGAGACTATCCCCGTCTGACCTACGATCAGGGCGTAAAGAACTCTTTCTATTTTGCGGAGGAGCTGCACATAACTGCGGAAAGTCCGAAGAATATCATCGTATCCGACAGAGCAACGCTGTTCAATCTCCTCATAGGTCTTGACGGTTACACCATATCCTCAGGTATCCTCAGCACCGACCTCAACGGCAGCGACATCGTATCGATACCTCTTGAAAGTGACGAGACTATGGAGATCGGCTACATTATCACCAACGACCGTCCCATGAACACCCTCACCAAGCGCTACCTCGACCATCTTGCACACTACATAACAAACTACTCTGTCTGACATAGCTTTTAGCTATGGCATGGCATTTCTTTTTGATATTAACACATTTCTGAAGGATATGATATAATAAATGCATACCAATCATACCGGAGGAATATGCAATGAATACAACAATTATAGGATACCCAAGAATCGGTGATCTTCGTGAACTTAAATTTGCAAGTGAGAAATATTTCAGAGGCGAGATCAGCGCTGCTGAACTTGAAAATACTGCCAAAACAATACGCAGATATGACCTTGAGCTCCAGAAGAACAGCGGTATCGACATCATACCATCAAACGACTTCTCTTTCTACGACGGAGTTCTTGATACAGCCTTCCTGCTGAATGCTGTACCGGAAAGATATACTGCCCTCGGACTTTCAAAGCTGGACACTTACTTTGCTGCTGCAAGAGGCTATCAGGGTGATAAGGGCGACGTTAAAGCACTCGCTATGAAAAAGTGGTACAATACCAACTACCATTACATGGTACCTGAAATAGATGATGCAGCAGAGATACGCCTTACCGGTACAAAGCCCTTCGACCTTTTCAGCGAGGCACTTGAAAGCGGCATCAAAACAAAGCCGGTCATTATCGGTGCTTACACCTTCCTGAAACTGGCAAGATATAAGGGAAACAAAACTGCTGCGGACTTCGTAAATGATACAGCAGCTGCTTACTCTGAGATACTGAAAAAATTCAGCGGACTCGGTGCTGAATGGGTACAGTTCGACGAGCCTTCACTGGTCAAGGACATGACCGCAGATGACATCGCACTGTTCACATCTCTTTACGAAAAAATACTGCCGAACAAGTCCGGAGTAAAGGTGCTGGCTCAGACCTATTTCGGAGATGTACGCGACTGCTACAAGCAGCTCTGCGCACTGGACTTCGACGGTATCGGTCTTGATTTCGTTGAAGGTAAAAAGGCTCTGGAGCTTGTGAAATCCAACGGATTCCCCGTCGGAAAAACACTGTTTGCCGGAGTTGTAAACGGTAAGAATATCTGGCGCAATCACTATGCTGCTACACTGAATATACTGGGCGAACTGAAAAAATACGCATCAGACATAGTACTCAGCACTTCATGCTCTCTGCTGCACGTTCCCTGCACACTTGCCAATGAGACCAAGCTGGACGACAGCTATAAAAAACACTTCGCTTACGCAGCAGAAAAGCTCACCGAGCTTGCTGAGATCAGAAAGATAATCAGCTCAGACAGTCCGCTTGATACAGCTGAATATATTCGCAATCAGGAGCTTCATAATACTCCCCGTTCCGGCAGGAATGATGCAGTAAGAGCTAAGGTCGCAAAACTCACAGCAAAGGATTTCGTAAGAGTTCCGGATTTTGCTGAGCGTGAAAAGATACAGAAGAAGTGCTTTGACCTGCCACTCTTCCCCACAACTACTATCGGATCATTCCCTCAGACCGCAGATGTTAAAGCTGCACGAAAAGCATTCCGCAGCAATGAACTCTCAGCAGCAGACTATGAATCCTTCATAGAGAAGAAGATAGCTGAGTGCGTTGCATTGCAGGAAGAGATCGGACTTGATGTACTTGTCCACGGCGAGTTCGAGCGCAACGACATGGTTGAGTATTTCGGCGAATGCCTTGACGGTTACATCTTCACCGAAAAAGCATGGGTACAGTCCTACGGTACACGCTGTGTCAAGCCTCCGGTAGTATGGGGCGACATCTCCCGCGCAAAGCCTATGACAGTACGCTGGTCAGTATACGCACAGAGCCTTACAAAAAAGCCTATGAAGGGAATGCTCACCGGTCCTGTAACTATACTCAACTGGTCCTTCCCACGCGAGGACATCTCTCTGAAGGAAAGCGCATTGCAGATAGCTCTGGCTATCCGTGAGGAAGTGCTTGATCTTGAGGCTAACGGCATACGCATCATACAGGTAGACGAAGCTGCACTCCGCGAAAAACTGCCGCTGAGAAAGTCCGACTGGCGCGAGGACTACCTTGACTGGGCTATTCCTGCATTCCGCTATGTTCACAGCGGCGTGAAGCCTGAGACTCAGATTCACACTCATATGTGCTACAGTGAATTTGCAGATATTATCCGTGACATTGACGATATGGATGCAGATGTGATCACCTTCGAGGCATCACGCTCCGACCTGACCATTCTGGACGTACTGAAGGAAAATAATTTCCGCACTGAAGTGGGTCCGGGTGTATACGATATTCATTCACCAAGAGTACCGTCAAAGGAAGAGATCAAAGCAGCTATCAGCAAGATGAAGGAGCGTATCCCCGCTGAGAAGCTCTGGGTCAACCCCGACTGCGGACTTAAAACAAGAGGAAATGCTGAAACTGTTCCGAGTCTTAAAAACCTCGTGAACGCAGCGATCGAGGCGAGAAATGAGAACTGCTGAGTTATTTGAACATAAAACCGTTTTTTCACTGGAGGTATTCCCTCCGAAGCCCGATGCAGACGAATCCGTTATCTATGATACACTGGAACAGCTGTCGGATATAAAGCCTGATTTTATCAGCGTTACCTACGGTGCAGGCGGCGGTAAAAACGGCTGCAAAACTATACAGATAGCATCGGACATCCAGAATAAATACGGCGTGGAAAGTGTGGCTCACCTGCCCTGCATCGACCTTTCCAGAGCACAGGCAAAAGAGATTCTTGACCATATGTGCGAATGCGGGATCGAGAATGTTCTCGCTCTCCGCGGCGACCGTACCGATCATTCCACAGCTGACGGTGATTTCCGTCACGCCAGCGACCTGATACAGTTCATAAGCGATAACTATGATCTCAATATAATTGCAGCCTGCTATCCGGAAGTCCACCCGGAAAGCTCCTCTGCTATCGATGATCTGAAATGGCTCAGGCATAAAGTGGAATGCGGTGCTGACCATCTCATCTCCCAACTGTTTTTAGATAACCGCTACTTCTGCGATTTCCGCGAGAAGGCGCGTATTGCCGGTATCAATGCACCAATTGAAGCAGGTATCATGCCGGTGACCAACAAACGGCAGATAGAACGCATGGTCAAGCTGTGCGGAGTTGAGCTGCCAAAGAAATTTGTGCGTGTGCTGGACAAATATGAGAATAATGCAACAGCTCTGCGTGATGCCGGCATCGCTTATGCCATTGACCAGATAACTGACCTCATTGCTGAGGGCGTTGACGGTATCCACCTTTACACCATGAACAATCCGTATATAGCTCACCGCATATACGAAGCTGTACAGAGCCAGATCACTGTTCCGGTACACTGACTGATGTTCTCAGTTTACATACTCCATAATCACAGAAGCGGATCGTCGTATGGACGGTCCGCTTCTTGCATTTTATGGCGGTTTGAGGTATAATAAAGAAAAAACTATCGGAGGAAACCATGGACAGATCATCAAAAATAGAACTGACAAATATGTGCCTGATATACGATGATGAACGGGTACTTGTACAGCAGAAGCAGGGACTTAAAGAGAAATACAAAGGTGGACTGGTATTCCCGGGCGGCCACGTTGAACCGGACGAATCGCTGCTCGACTCTGTCATACGCGAAATGAAGGAAGAGACCGGTCTGACGATACATAACCCTCAGCCCTGCGGATTCAAGGACTGGATACAGGAGGACGGTACAAGGTACATAGTCCTGCTATACAAAACAAACCAGTTTGAGGGTGAACTGAAAAGCTCTGAGGAGGGTAAGGTTTTCTGGCTCAACAGAAGCGAAATTGACACCGCAGACCTGATCTGGAACATGAAGGAGCTTATGCAGATTTTTGAATCCGACAGTTTCAGTGAGTTCTTTTTCAGGATCGAAAACGGCAGTTATGAAGGAAAGCTGCTGGGATAGAATAAGAACCTGTCCACATAGGGATTCAGGAATGCTTTCGCATTTCAAGTTTATCTGACGCAGATATATTTTCTTTATGTTGAGCATTGGTTGGCTAAGTTTAGTTGGGGGAGCAATATGTCTGAACTGTTGAGTTTTCGTCGAATGTGGTGTATAATGACATAAGAGTATGATATAAAGGCGGTAATACATGAAAGTATTTGATTTTGATAACACATTGTATCACGGTGAAAGCTCCATAGATTTTGCGCTGTTCCTGATAAAGAACAACAAACGGATAATACTATGGCTGCCAACGATCTTCTGGAATCTGATAAAGTATAAGCTATGCCTTGTGAGCCGGAACAAAATGGAGCGGACTATCAACGATTTCCTGAAAGTCATAATAACGGACAAGTCCGACCTGCTGCGTATGGCTGAGTTATTCTGGTCTAAGCATGAAAAAAAGCTGGATCACGAACTGATAAGCAGAATAGAAAGCGATGATGTAATAATCACAGCCGGTCCTGAATTCCTGATTGAAGCGATAAAGGCAAAACTCGGAACATCGCATCTCCTGTGTTCTCAGATAGACTATGAGAACAAGAGCATTATTTGCCTGAATTTCGGTGATAACAAGGTCAGGCGCTATCGCGGGCTTTACGGCGGAAGCAATATCGATGCATTCTATACTGATTCCTACAACGATAAGGCATTGATGGAAATATCCCATAGGGTCTTTCTTGTACACAAGGGAAAAGTGCGGCAGATAAAGTAGCTGATACTGAAAAACCGGCTGTATCCTCCTTGATTTCGGAGTGATACAGCCGGTTATTTATTTGCATCATAAAGAATACTTATCAAGCATTGAATCAGAAACTGAGATAACGTCCTCCTTGACTTTTTTCTTCAGCAGATCCCAGTTAGGTTTACGTGTACTGATGTTATGGGCATCGGAACCGAAGGCGAAGTCAGTATGTTCTGACAGTACTGTTTTAGCAATACGTTTTTCGTGCCAGTTGGAGAAAGCTTCATTATTGAGCTGAAGGATCGCATTGGTAGAGAGTACCGTTTCGATCTCCTCTTTGCTGTAGTACTCCAGATACCTGTGAACGTGAGCCAGCATAATGCGAAGTCCGAACTCAGCAGAGATATTATAGATCTCCTCAGACATCCACTTAGCATACGGGCGATACGGAAGTTCAAGCAGAATGATATTTGTACCGTCAATTGCAAGCTTTTCAATATCCTTCATTTCAGATATACCCTGTTCAACAGCGATCTCAGCACCGAGACGAATATCGCTGACTGAAAGCTTATCCTTTATCGCATCAAAAGCGTCCTGACGTTTTTTTATGTAATCCGCGATGCTTTTTTCTCTGTGAGCATAGAAGTGAGGTGTGGCGCAGATGCGTTCGACGCCTTGTGTGTGCATCATCTCCACCATTTTTATGGACATTTCTGCATTTTCTGATCCGTCATCGATACCAGGAAGAATATGGCAATGGTACTCTGTGAGCATAGTTATCAACCTTTTTTCTTGTTTTGTTTATTAGTCTTTTTTTCAGCAGTATCTGTAGCTTCATCGTTGTCGTCATCGTCATCATCTTCAGCAGCAGGCTTGGCACCATAATAACCGTAGCCATAGCCGTAACCGTAACCATAGCCCTTCTTGTAGTAATATTTACCCTTGTTGTATTTTGAATAATAGCCTGATTTTTGGGATTTTATACCATTTACAATAAAACCAAGAAAATTCATATTTGCAAGTTCAACTCTCTTGAACACATCGTCTACGTCCTCATCAGTTGATCTTCCATAGCGCAGGACAAGAACGATACCGGAGACATTCTTTGCAAGCTCCATTGCATCGGTAACAACATTTACCGGCGGAGTATCAATAAGTATAACATCATACTCATTATTGAGCTTATCAAGCAGAGCGGTCATATTATCAGATGCAAGAAGCTCCGATGGATTTGGCGGGATCGGACCGGCAGTCATTACATCAAGATTGTCCATAACATTCTTCTGGATACAGTCTTCAACATTTTTCATTTTAGAAACAGCAGAAGAAAGGCCGTGTTTATTCTTCAGACCAAACACCTTATGTACCACAGACTTACGCATATCCGCATCAATAAGGAGCACCTTATTGCCGCCCTGAGCCATTGCAATTGCAATATTAATGGAAGTTGTACTCTTACCGTCACCCGGGTTAGGAGATGAGACAGCGAATATCTTCTTCTCTACTGTAGATAGCGCGAATGTAACATTAGTACGTATAGACTTATAGCTCTCAACAACGGAGAAAGGAACGTCCTTATCGGTGAGCTTTACATAATCTGCTTCGCCGTACTTTTTCTTTTTGGAATCACCGAACTGCTGAATCTCGCCAATAATAGCCTTATTGTATTTCTGACTTAGCGCATCCGGATCCTTGATAGTATTGTCGAAGAAATCGATAACGAAGATAACCATTACTATCAGCATGAAAGCTGCCGCCATACCCATAACGGTATTCTTCATAACATTCGGACCGATAGGTGTATTATACACCTTAGCGGTATCAATGGATTTGATACTTCCTACACCTACAGCGTCCTCAACGTACTGCGGAGCGACCTGACTGAGGTCATTGCAGATAGCCGAAGCGATCTTCGGGTCTTTAGCCTTAGCCATTACCTTAACCGCAGAGGTATCGGTAACAGAAGAGATGGAAAGGCAGCTGCGGATAGTTGACGGAACGATAACACCGGCAGGTGAAACGCTGAAATTCTGATCAAGGACGCTTCTGTCGAACTGCTCCACAAGCTTTGAGCCGACTGCATTCATTACAGCATCGTCCTTGAGGACCTCCATATAGGTATTTACCAGCTGCTTGGAGTTGCTGATATTATTGACGTTATTTACATTAGCATTACTATCAGCGATCGTATAACTCTGAACATACATAGTGATATGTGAGGAATAATCTGGTGTAAGCACATACTTAGAAAAACAGAATGCCGCACCTCCGCCGAGAATAGTAATGATCAGGATCATCCAGAAATGGCTGAGCAGCAATCTGATAATATCCTTTATGGAGTAAGTATTGTTCATGATAGACTATTTCCTTTCATATATCAATGTATTGTCTGAGAATGATCCTGTCATGTGAGTCCGGCTCACACGTTTACGGGGATCTTTTCCTTTGATGCAGCGGTTATTTTAGGTAAATTTGTAGAAGCGACTATGTAATGTCTGTTAAACTCCTCAGGAGTAACAAAAGTCGGTACCATATCATGCAGTGCATCGACAGCAGTCTGAACGTTGTTTTTCAGTGCAGCATCGCGGAGTCTGCGAAGGTCTGCTATAAAATGCTCGGGATCAATATCGATCTGTTTACCGATGAATATGAGCTTATTCTTAGTACGGGTAAGACCCTCCTCATCCATAAGGAGCTCTTCCTTTATCTTCTCACCGGGACGAAGACCGGTAAACTCAATATTCACATCTTTGTAAGGTACCTTTCCGTACATACGGATAAGGTTCTCAGCGAGCTTAACTATACGAACGGGCTTACCCATATCGAGGACGAATATCTCACCGCCGTGAGCGATAGCCGCAGCCTCCATAACAAGGCTTACAGCCTCAGGGATAGTCATGAAGTAACGGATAATATCAGGGTGAGTAACTGTAACAGCCTGACCGTTCTCGATCTGTCTCTTGAACTTAGGAATAACTGAACCGTTAGAGCCGAGGACATTGCCGAAGCGTGTGGTAACGAACTCAGTATGATTATCCTTCTGCTTTGAGAGGTACTGAACGATCATCTCACAGCAGCGCTTTGAAGCGCCCATGCAGTTGGTAGGATTTACAGCCTTATCTGTAGAGATCATAACAAACTTCTTTACGTTATGGAACTGAGCAAGAGAAGCCACATTAAAGGTACCCATGACGTTATTCTTGATAGCCTCCATCGGGCTGTCCTCCATGAGGGGAACGTGTTTATGCGCAGCCGCATGGAAAACGACCTCAGGCTTGAACTCCTCGAAGAGCTGATTCATCCGGAAATAATCGCGGACAGAAGCGATACGGACGTCAAGGTTGATCTCTTTTCCGTAAGTCTCGATGAGCTCCTGCTGAATATCGTAAGCATAGTTCTCACAGATGTCAACAATGACTATCCTGCGCGGATCATACTTAGCTATCTGTCTTACCAGCTCAGAGCCGATAGAACCGCCGCCGCCTGTGACCATACACACCTTATCGTTAATGAAATTCTTTATGTCCTCATTATCGAACTTGATAGGGTCTCTGCCGAGGAGATCCTCAACCTTTATATCACGTATCTGACCGATAAGTGAAGCATTAGAGTCACTGAAGATCAGGTTGCCGATGAAAGGTATCACCTTTACAGGCAGGTCAGTTGCAGAGCAAATATCGAGGATACGCTTTCTCTGATCCTCCAGACATGAAGGGATACAGAAAACGATCTGTTCTATTTTGAACTCGCCGATAAACTTGTCTATTTCAGAAGTAGTACCGACGATCTGAACATTCTGTATATCAGTTCCGATCTTAGTCCTGTCGTCATCGATGATGCATACAGGATTGAATACAGCAGCAGACTTATCAGCTGAATACGGTGAATTCTGAGCATTGCGTATTTCGCTCATAAGCATCCTGCAGGCCTGACCGCCGCCGATTATCATGGTATGCTTATACTTGGATTCACTCCTGCCCGATTCAATGAGGTCGATAAACGTCCTCTTGAAAATAAAGCGGAAGAGGGAGATGCCGACAACAGCACCGATGGTGTGCAGCAGCACATAACGCATCGGAACATAGCCCTTCATCACGTAAGTAAAGAGACAGGAAACAGCAACACCAACAAAAATACCATAGACGCATGAAAGGTAGTCCTTGGCATTAAAATACCTCCACATCTTGTTGTATGCACCGCACAAAGCAAGGCAGCCCAGACACGACACGACAGACATCATTATACTGATCATCAGATCACTGTAAGAGATGCCTGCATTAACTGCCAACAGCAGGTAGTTAGCCAACGCAGCCGTAACAGCTATAATAAATCCGTCTGCGATAGCCAGCGCGATTTTCCGATAGTGAAACTTTTTTAATACATCTTTCATCTTCATCCACATCCATTTCCATCCTGATCAAAATATTTTTTACTTGATCTCCCTGCATTTATCCATTTCATACGAGAAAAGTGAACGGATAAATGCATAATGTCATTTAACAAAATATGTCAATAAAACAAAAATCTCTCAACACACACTGTATATTTTATGTATAATTAAAATAATCGATGGCGTATTGAGAAAAATTTATCTTATATTTTATAAGTATAGCAATAATTATACTCTCAGTCAAGTGAAAATGTAACGATTATATACTTTTTTTATCAAAAATCAGCAAATCGACAAATAATCCTTGTAGCTCATGGTCAGATTTGACAAAATCAGCAATATAAAACTGGCACAATTACAGGTTGGAGAATCGCGTCATTATTTAACATTTAGCATAATTCACGGATTTCAGCCTATAAAGCCGCATAATGCTATTCCTACCAAATCAGTTCAAACTCACATAACAGACAAAAGCCACTACAGATCATAGTCATAATTACCAAACAGATGTGAACAGTTCTTGTCCTTTTACTATTTATTTGACATATGAATAACATATATCCTCATTATTGCAACTAATAAACAAAGAGTTATCTTTCACCCTTTTCGCAACTATCCCCCACCGTCCGAGCAATATGCTCTGACAGTGAGGGATAATAAACATATAGATCAGTCTGCACCGCCGCCTCCGCAGCTGCTGCAACTACTGCAACTGCTGCAGCTGCTGCAACTGCTGCAACTGCTTCCGGAAGAACCGTGGTCGTAGGAATCCTGCACACGATCGTAGCTGTTCTGCATATATGAATATACGCAAGCAGAATAGACCGCGGCGTACATATCCACCATATCCTCGCTGAAACGTGCCTTGTCCGCCATCATCTTGTTATCATTGAGCATCGACAGAACAGAGAAAAGACGCAGGTTTCCGGTACGCTCGATAATGCCGAGGCAATCGCATGGATTGAGCTTGAAATCGGTATATGGACCGTACTTTCGCCAGATCCCGAGATCCTTATTTATTTCATCAAGCTGACCGGAACTTTTCATATTCAGGTACAGATCCGAATTGAGAACTGCATTTCTGTATTTGTTATACCATGTACCGACAGATGAAGCAAATCTGTGCTTGGCTTTTTGTTCGCTGAGTCCATCAGCAATGAGCTTGAAGGGGATAACATTTCTATCCGTGAGCTGAGTACCATCAATGACAGTGTACATGAAATCGATAAAAGACTCATCAAGCTGTTTGAACTCATCTTCCGGTCTTGTGGGGTCGGTATTTCTTTGAATGACTATCTCCTTGTCGGCAACGGTGAGGTAGCCCTGTTTCCAGAGATCCATGATTTCGAGGAAGAAGAGCTTCACTCTCGTGGTATCGCGAATAGCACTTGTACTCATTGCCATAAACCACATAAACGGCAATCCGTAGCTTTCAAGGCGTTCGGAAGCATTATCGAACAGATCAGCGTCCTTATCCATCATTTTCGTCACTTTTCTTTTCGTAGGACTGAAAATGATCGCAACCCCTATAGCCGCAGCCACAAGCAGGAATATCAGAAACGGCAGCATTGATTCCAGAACAGTACCGACCGTGATCTCCCCACCGGAATCGCTGCGTGTGATATGTGAGCTGCGTGACGAAGTATCGACATCAATGATTCTGCGGAGGCTGCTGAAACAGCTGTCAGTCATCTCTGCGTTCAGCTTATACACACCATTGACATTCTTTTCATGGAACATATATACATTGCCGCTGATCTCCGGCAATTCACTGCCGAGAGTGATATTTGTGTCATGGTCAGAAAACGGCACCTCCACAGAAACGCTGACATCTCCCACGATTTTAGGAAATTCAGCACCTATGAGCCTGTAGCAGAACTCAGCCCTGTCGTCCTCATTCAGTTTGACAGCATTCTTGATCCTGTACTGGATTTTGTACTCAACACGCTCATTTGAAGCCTTTTTGAACCAGTGAATAGTATAGCGGTCGGGTTCCTCCTGGAAGAAATAGTGCTGATCGTTCCTGTCCAGACTAAACTGTTCGATAGCAGGTTCGCCGTTTATTTCAACGCTGATGACCTCAATATCTTCGATATACTCCAGTTTATTGGCAGGATTATACATTTCCTTATAGAATCTGGAAAAGCTGCCTTTGGTATAGTCAACATCCCAGATCTCAGTAACGACAGCATCGCCGTCCTCCTCGAACCCAACGTTAAAGTTAGCACTTGGCACGTTATACTCCTTATCATCGGCAAACGCACTCAGTGAAGCGAAAGCTGTGACAGTGACCGCAGCCGCAGACACAGCAGTAATGATCCTTGCGGTAAAAACAGATTTTTTCATGGTGATCCTCCTACATCATTTAGAATAGTTCAGTACTTACAATAGCAGTTAATATCCTTACCCCTGAAATCGCCGGTAACTGCATATGTAAGGCATTTAGCGCCGCCTCTGCACAATACGGCGTGCTTACACGCAGCGCACTCCTCAGGAATGACCTGTTCCTGAAGCTCACGGATAAGATCGCTGTTTCCGTAAAGCTCAGACATATCACTTTCAAGGCAGCTGCCAATAGGTATCGGCAGTCGTCTGCACGGCAGCAGCGTACCGTCTGCCAGCAGCGTCAGCAGAGACTTGCCAGCCGCACACTGATAGTAGCAGCTGCCGCCCTCGAGGAACTGCAAAGACCTGTTGAGGTGAACATCAGTATTCGAGAAGAGGCATTTTCTGCTATGCTCCTTAGTAAGGAGGCGGATAACGCTGCGATATTCCTCAGTAGAGAGGACGTCCTCCCTGCTGCTGCCCATGGGAATAAGTCTGTCCGCCCAGAAGCGGTCGATCTTATTTTTCCTGACGATACGAATGACATCACGCAGCTCCTTATAGTTGCGTTTATGGCAGGTAAAAGCAGCCATAGTCCGGATACCCGCATCATGAGCACATTTCAGACCATCGAAGGCTTTTTTGAAATTGCCTTTGCCGCGGACGCTGTCGTGAGTTTTTTCAGTACCGTCAATACTGACCTGCACGAAGGACAGTCCCTTATATCTGCCCAGTTTTGCAGCAATATCGCTGCTCAGCAGCGTACCGTTGGTAAGGATACCGAAGGTAACGCCATTCACATCGCACAGATCAAGGAGCGGAAAGAGGTGTTCAGACAGCAGCGGTTCGCCGCCGGTGAAGTTGATATGTCCCTTGAAGCCGAACTTCCTGCAGAATCTGAGATACTGTTCAAAGAGGTCACTGAGCGCAGAAAAAGGAAGCTCTGCGCCGTAGTCCTCCTGATAGCAATGGCTGCACCGCAGATTACATCTGTGGATAATATGCCATTGCAAAACGTGTTTAGTTTTCGTGTTCTGCATAAACTCCCTCCGTTCAGACATATTATACCACTATAAACAGATAAAGTCAAATAAAATAAAAAAGAACCCGATCAAGCGATCAGGTCCTGCATCTGCTATTGCTTCCCCAATTAAACTTTGCCAGAAAGGCGAAGTCAGAAAGGAAATATATCAAGGAAGGAAAACGCAGGAATGCTTTCGCATTTCAAGTT
>CADBNS010000217.1 GCA_902796065.1 Ruminococcus flavefaciens | reverse complement strand
GGAAAGTCCGGGCACCACAGAGCATGATAGCTGTTAACGGCAGCCGAGGGCGACCTTAGGGCAAGTGCAACAGAGATATACTGCCGGAGCGATCCGGTGATGGTGGAAAGGCGAGGTAAGAGCTCACCAGAATGCGGGAGACCGTATTGCTATGTAAACCCTATCTGGTGCAACGTCTATTGGTGCTGTGTATCTTAACGTCTGCTCGGCGGATACACAGTAATGACGGCTTGAGCTTACCGGCGACGGTAAGAGTAGATAAATTGCCGCACACGACAGAACCCGGCTTATAGGTCTGGTCATACTAAAAAGGAGCCTTTCGGGGCTCCTTTTTAGTTATAAATAAACGAGGTGATTATATGAAAAAGGTCGGACTGAAAGATCTGGGGATTAAAAACAGGTCAGAGGGCGCGGCGTTTCTGAAAAGGCTGTGGAACGGAGAAAGAACGGACTGCCCGATGTGCGGTGATGAGCTGGAAATGCTGCACCGCAAGGCGAAGAAAGACAGCTGCGAATGGCAGTGCAGACGGTGCGATGCGGTATTCCGGACAATTGACTTTCTGGACCAGCTGAACGAGCAGATGCCGCGGTAGAGCGTTCAGTACTCGATGCCTTTACGAGCGCGGATACCCTTGGTGAACGGATGCTTCACAGCATCGATGCGGCTGATGTAGTCAGCGCGTTCGCGGAAGAAACGTGAAGGTGAGCGTCCGGTGAGGACAAGCTCCGTATTGCCGGCTGAGCTGACGATAGATCGTGCCAGCCTCCTGTCCAGCAGGGAATTATTATAAGCGGCGAATATCTCATCAAGTACGACCATATCTGCGCTTCCGGAGGTGACAATATCCAGAGCACATCTGAGCAGCTCATTGTGTGCGGAGGTGACTATCTCCCTGTCTTCCGGAGTCATATGGAAGGAGAACTTTCCGCAGTCTGCGGAGAACCGCACATCTATGCCGATATTTCTTAGTATCCCGATCTCAGAGGAACTGCCGTTCTTGAGGAACTGGAAGAAGCAGACCCTCATGCCGCTGCCGGCAGCACGTACCGCCAGACCCGTGGCAGCAGTAGTTTTACCCTTACCGCTGCCGGTATAAATATGTATCAAATGAGACCCTCCCTGTATACTATTTTAATTAGTATTATAGCATCTTTTTATCAGGAATTCAAGACAAGATTAAATAATTATCCATAACGTGAATTTTAACTGATCCATTAAGTGATAAATTGTAAAAACGCCTATTTTTTACGAATCAATATTATTTGCAGTTAACAAAAATGCTAAAAATCGCAAGATTTGACTTTACATCTGGTTATTGCTATGTTATTATATACTATAGGTGAACAGATGAGGGGGAGTCATTCTGTTTTTTATCTGTTTTTGAAAAAAACTCTTTACTTTTATGCTCTGTTGTGCTAAAATGTAAGGTGTGAAATGATTTCTTGTTCGCCTTAAGGCAGATTGGAGTAACATAATGATCGATAAAATCAAATCCGATAGCATGGACTTACTTTTTGAGGCTGTTCTTACACTTGAGTCTGTTGATGACTGTTACAAATTTTTCGATGATCTTTGCACCAGCATCGAGCTGAAATCCTTCGCTCAGAGGCTTCACGTGGCAAAGCTCCTCGATGAGCACAGAGTTTATAACAGCATCGTTACGGAAACAGGCGCAAGTACTGCGACGATCAGCCGTGTAAACCGCTCACTGAAGGACGGAAATGACGGCTATAACATCGTTTTTGACAGACTTAAAAAGAAGAATCTGCTGAAATAATACCGACAGAAAGGAAGATTTAAATGGAAAAGGGAAAGTTTCTGAAAAGATCACTTGCCGGCATATCTGCTGCTGCAATGATCCTCACGGGAAGTGCAGTAACGACCGCTAACGCTGCGGTGATCGACAAGGAGAATCCCAACAATTATCACAACTATGCAGAGGCTCTGCAGCTTGCACTTTGCTTCTACGATGCAAATAAGTGCGGTGATAAGGTAACTGGTGACGGCTATTACTCATGGCGTGCAAATTGTCATGTAAAGGACGGAGTGATCCCGCTTCAGCCAATGAACCCGATGCCTGAGGTAGGCAAGGGCAAGACCGATGATCAGCTGAAGGAAGATCAGGGTCTTGGCGCCGGTGACGACGGAAAGACCAAGCCAAATATCGGTGATGACGATCCGGATCTTTATGTCGGCGTCAATATGTCACAGAAGTTCATCGATAAGAACAAGAAGTACCTCGACCCGGACGGAGACGGTACCCTTGACCTCACAGGCGGCTGGCATGATGCCGGAGACCACGTTAAGTTCGGTCTTCCCGGAAGCTACTCCGCATCAACCGTAGGCTGGGGCTACTATGAATTCTGCGATTCATACAAGGAACTTGGACTTGACGAGCACGTTGAGGACGAGCTCCGCTGGATAAATGACTATTTCATGAAGGTAACCTTCATGGACGACGATGATAACGTAATCGCTTACTGCTATCAGGTCGGTGAAGGTAACAACGACCACAACTACTGGTGTCCGCCAGAGCTCCAGCTCGAGGACACAATGGTAGCTTCCTCATCTTGTGCAGTTAAGCGTCCTGCTTACTTCGCAACAGAGGAGATGCCTGCTTCTGACCAGTGTGCCGGCGCAGCTGCATCACTTGCTATCAACTACCTCAACTTCAAGGACACTGATCCTGAGTACGCTGAGAAGAGTCTGAAGTACGCAAAGGCTCTTTACGATTTCGCTGTAAAGACCCACGTTGAGGATTGGAAACCGGGTATGGTTCCAAGCTGTTCAAGCCTTGGCTACGACGGCGGCTTCTATACATCAAGCTATGACTACGACGAGCTTGCATGGGCGGCTGTATGGCTCTACTACTGTACTGAAAACTATGATTATATAGACGATATTATCTCAGTTGACACTTCTGCTCCGATTTCCGACAGCGGTTCATATGATGCAGAG
>CADBNS010000216.1 GCA_902796065.1 Ruminococcus flavefaciens | reverse complement strand
CCCCCAATTAAACTTTGCCAGAAAGGCGAAGTCAGGAAGGAATTTATCAAGTTTTTTTTTCGTTGTTATATTTTCTTTATGTTGAGCATTGGTTGGCAAAGTTTAGTTGGGGGAGCAATAGTATACTTTTGTTTTACGGAGGTTTTTTCTTTTGACCAGATCACATAAGCTGCTGCGTGTCCTTTTCGCAGTCCTCACCATTGCCTGCATGATCGGCATATTCTTGTTTTCATGTGAAAACGCCGACAATTCCTCAGAGACCAGCGGATCCGTCGCAGAGGCCCTGCTGAATATCTTCCGCCCCGGATTCAGGGATCTGCCCGAAAGCGAAAAGGAAGCCATTATCAGCGGCCTCCAGCACTTCGTCCGCAAGACTGCCCACTTCACCGCATATATGACTATGTGCTTCTTTGCTTCCCTTACCGTAGGGAAACGCAGACCTCTCAGCCGCGGCAGCGCCGGTATCGTCGCTTTCTGCTTCCTCTACGCCTGCTCAGATGAGATACACCAGTACTTCGTCCCCGGACGCGCCTGTATGTTCCGGGATATTCTCCTTGATACTGCCGGCGGTACGGTCGGTATCCTTATCACCATGCTCCTATGGGCGATCATCAGCCTTATCACAAAAAAACGGACGGCTTCATCATGAAACCGCCCGTTTTTCTTATTCTCCGTCCTTTCTGATGCCGAATATCACTCGCAATACTCCGGAAATCAGTCTGGGACTTTTTATTACCACTATTTTCATGTATACGCCTCCCTTTGGTGATATATCTTATTATATTCACCAGAGGCTTTTTCGTTACTTCTCCGACCGGACCACAAGCAGTAGTCCGCTCCTTACACTGACCTCCGCTGCGCCAGCTGTTATCTCGTTGCTCACGCCCAGCGGAAATCCGCTGCTCAGCCGGTAGTCCTCCAGAGGATACTTAACTCCGCGCATATACTCAATATCTGCCTCGCCGTCCAGTGCGAATACCGAGAAATACCAGCCCTTACGCTCAGGGTAGCTCCTTACCCCTGCGCCCTGTACCGTAATCTCGTTGTCGCTGTCAGCTATTACCATTTCACAGCCGTGTTTATGCGCATACACAAGCGTCTGAATATTTGCCATAGTGTGGTCGAAGCGTGCTCCAAGCGCACCGTAGAGCACTATTTTTTCTGCTCCGCGGTCTATGGCTATCTTTACCGCCAGCATCGTATCAGTATCGTCCTTTTCCGGCCTGCTCACATGGAGCTCCGGTCCGCGGGGAACAGCTCCCTTGTATGAGTCGAAATCTCCCACAAGAATGTCCGGCGTTACTCCGATACTCTGCGCGTATCTCAGTCCGCCGTCCGCACATATCACCTTTTCGTCTGAATAGATCCTGATAAAGCCGGTATCACGGATAACTCCGCCGGCAAAGATATGCCATGTCCTCATTTCAGTTCCCACTCCTTCAGCTGTCTGGCTTCTTCATACATCGTACAATAGCTCTCATGACGGCTCTTCGGTATGTCTCCGGACTCCACCGCCTCTACTACCGCGCAGCCCTTCTCGCATACGTGGGCGCAGTCACGGAACCGGCACTGGTCCGTCAGTCCGTCAAACTCACGGAAACAGCCTGCAAGCTCTTCCTTGCGAATTATGTCATACCTGTTCGTCTCGAATGTGGAGAATCCCGGAGTATCGGCGATATATCCGCCCTCTGCCAGCTTATACAGCTCAGCGTGACGGGTGGTATGTCTGCCGCGTCCCAGCTTTCGGCTTATTTCTCCGGTCGGTATCTCAAGGCTCGGATCAACTGCATTCAGCAGCGTGGACTTGCCTGCTCCGGAATTGCCCGTAAATGCGCTTATCCTGCCTTTCAGCACCTCGCGGACTGCCTCTACGGTCTCCGGCGCATCGTAGTTCACCTCAAGCACCTTTATTCCTATTTTTTCGTATATCTCATGTATCATACTGCTGTCGCCCAGATCCGTCTTGGTAATTACTACCACCGGCGTTATCCCCTTGTACTCCGCAACTGCTATGAACTTGTCCAGCAGCAGCAGATTAGGCGGCGGACTTACCGTCGATACGATGAATATTATCTGATCCAGATTAGCAAGCGGAGGTCTGATGATATAATTCCTGCGCGGTGCAACTTCCGTTATCACTCCGTTCTCGACGGTAACTCCGTCACCTACGCTGGGACTAATACCCTTGCTGCGGAATACTCCCCTTGCTTTACACTCATATATACCTGTAGGGGACTCTACAGAATAGAGTCCCCCTAAGCATTTTATTATTATTCCGCTCTCAGGAACAGAACTCATTAATAGTTCCACTCCCATGTGCCGCCTTCACCGGTCCAGTTGCCGTTATCGCCGACTCTGTACCACTCCCAGACGCCGTTGCGGAAGTCACCGTTGCCCTTGACTACGTAATCCTTCCATACGCCGTCAACGTAATCGCCGTTGACACCGGGCTGATAAGGATTCTCAGTTGTCTGCTGCTGCGGAGCTTCTGTTGCCTGCTGCTGATCCTGAGGCTGTTCCTGCTGAGGTGCTTCTGTTGTAACTACGAAGCCGCCTACCTGACTGAATGCGCCTCTTACGTCCTCGTAGTCAGCGATCTGGAATGTTGAGTTAGCAAAGTTGAACCAGTATGTTCCGATGTTAGCTCTGCTGTTGTTGTTGAGGTTTGTAAGGATTACAGTAACGAATACGTTCTCACCGCTGCCCTTTACTGTTGTATTGAAGCTTGACTGGTCAGGGCAGTATGCATATCCTGCCGGCTCAGTCTTAGTGATTCCGTCCTCCTGCTTCATCAGGAAGTCGATAGCAAAACGTCCGACTGCATCTTCAGGGAGGTATACGCTGTAAACCAGCTCACCGTCAGGTATCTTACCGTTACTTACCTGTAATACCATCTCTGTGCCTTCTTCGACCTTTTCGCCGTTTGCGATGGACTGCTTAACGACCTTACCCTCGTCCTCGTATGATGCAACAAGCTCTGTTGTGCACTTGAGGCCCAGGAACTCGATCTTCTTTACTGCATCTATTGCCTTCATGCCTACATAGTTGCCGACCTTGACCTGACCTGCTTCCTTACCCATGCTGACATAAAGCAGAACTGTCGAGCCGACGTGAACCTCTTCATGGGGTCCCGGCTCTGTACGGATAACGTAGCCCTTCTGAACATCAAGACTCGATGAATTCTTGACAGTTACCTCAAGACCGCGCTGTTTGAGCTGATCCTTGGCGATCTCCTGATTCATTCCGGCACAGTCAGGCATTTCAACTGCCTGCATACCCTTACTGATCTTTACCTTTACCTTATCGCCCTTGCTGAAAGCCGAATCAGGCTCAATGCTCTGGCTTATGATAGTACCGACTGCTGCCTCGTCGTATTCAGATCCGTCCTCCTGGATATTGAGGAGGTGTCCCCACATACTTACCGCATCGTTGTAGTCCATACCGATAAGTGTAGGCATCTTGTTCTGATCCTTCTTGCCTTCGTTCTTGAGAAGTCCGCCAAGGAGTGATGCGATGAAGATAACAGCCACGATGATAACGACTACGACGATCGCCGTAAGTACCGGTATCACCAGTGATGAACGCTCTTCCTCCTCGTCGTCATCGTCGTCCTCATAGTAGTCATCGTTGTTGTAAACCGCACCGTATGGCTGCTGCTGCGGAGCCTGATTGCTGTACTGTCCGCCGCCGTAGCCGTTGCCTGCATAGGCAGCACCGCCGGCAGGAACTCCGGCATAAGCCGGCTGAGGCTGACCCTGGTAACCGCCTGCGGCAGCACCGGTATTCATACCTGTCTGGGTATTGAAGTACTTGGTATCCTCAACTGTATCCTCAGTCTCCTCCTCGTAGTAGCCGAAGGTGATAGAAGGATTGTTCTTGAATTTTTCAATATCAGCGATCATTTCCGCTGTAGTCTGGTATCTGTCCTCAGGATCCTTCTCCATTGCGCGGAGCACGATCTCTTCCAGTCCGTCCGGAATGTCAGGATTTATAGCGCGTGGTCTCTCCGGTATGTCATGCATATGCATTACTGCGATAGCAACCGGATTATCGCTGTCGAAGGGCTTTCTGCCGGTGAGCATCTCATACATCATAGCGCCCACGGAGTAAATATCGCTCTTTGCATCGGTAACGGCGCCGCTTGCCTGTTCAGGGCTGATATAGTGTACGCTGCCGATAGCCTGATCTGTAGCGGTCTTGCCTTCCTCGCGTGCGAACTTGGCGATTCCGAAGTCCATGACCTTGATAGTGCCGTCGTTGAACATCATGATATTCTGCGGCTTGATGTCTCTGTGTACGATGCCCTTGTCGTGTGCGTGCTGGAGTGCGCGGAGTATCTGTATCACGAAGTGAACGGTATCCTTCCATGTGAGAACCTTCTCCTCTTCGATATACTCCTTCAGAGTGATGCCGTCGATGTACTCCATGACGATGTACTGTATCTTCTCTGAGAAGCCGACATCATAGATCTTAACGATATTCGGGTGAGAAAGAACAGCAATGGCCTTTGACTCGTTCCTGAATCTTCTCAGGAATTCCTCATTCTCTGCATACTCCTTCTTCAGTATCTTGATCGCAACTGCCTTGTTGTCGATGACATCTACGCCTTTGTAAACCTCAGCCATGCCTCCGACGCCTATAAGCTCGGTTATCTCATATCTTCCATCGAGCTTTTTGCCGATATTCTTATCCATTGTTTTTCCTTCCTCCTGTATCAGTCAGCAATTACCGCAACTGTTACGTTATCGCGGCCACCCTTATTCAGGGCAAGATTTATCAGTTCCTGTGCGACATCATCAAAGGGCACCTTAGCGATAACGTCGTATATTTCATCGTCGCTGCAATAGCCCGAAAGGCCGTCCGAGCAGAGCAGCAGACTGATCTTATCTTCATAGTCAAGGGTAAATGTGTCGGCTGCGACTGTCTTCTCCACGCCGACCGCTCTCACAAGCATATGCCTCTGAGGGTGATTGTCTATTTCTTCTTCTGTGATCTTGCCCTGTTCGTACAGCAGGGTAGATACGTTATGATCGGTAGTTATGCGATGCAGACCGTTATCAGCGATAAGGTACGCACGGCTGTCACCGACGTTTACGATATAGGCTGTTCCGGGGGTAACATACGCTGCAACGCAGGTAGTTCCCATACCGAAATTCTTGAAATCAAGCCTTGCACGGGTATAAATCACCGTGTTGGCTGCTGACATCGATGTAATAAGAAGATTGCGGATCTCCTCATCGCCAAGATTTTCACTGTATCCTTCTGAAAAATGCTGGAAAAACTCATCTATTGCAAGACTGCTTGCCTCTTTGCCGGCGCGTTCACCGCCCATGCCGTCACAGACTGCCGCAAGAATATTATGTCCGAAATACTCACATCTTACCGCGTCCTGATTCTCTTCACGCTTCAGACCTATATCCGTTCCGGATCTGAATCTCAATTATCCGCACCTCCGTTCAAATCATTCTTTCCGGCGTCGCGTCTGAGCTGACCGCACGCCGCTTCTATATCGCTGCCAAGAGTGCGTCTTATGGTAGCGTTTATGCCTCTCCTGCCCAGCCGCTTTGCAAAATCAGCTACGCCGGATCTGGCTGTATGGTAATTTCTCTCCTTCACCTTATTCACCGGTATCAGGTTCACATGACAGTTGATGCCTCTCAGAAGATCGGCAAGCTTGTCTGCATCGGCGTCGGAGGAATTGACATCATCTATTACGGCGTACTCAAAGGTGATACGCCTGCCCGTCCGGTCGATGTAATACCGGCAGGCATCGATAAGCTCTGGTATATTATATGTCCGGTTGACGGGCATTATTTCACTTCGCTTTTTGTTGTCAGGGCAGTGCAGGGACACGGACAGGGTCAGACCCAGCCGCAGCTCAGCAAGATCATAGATGCGCGGCACTATCCCGCACGTTGACATTGATACGTGCCTCAGACTGAGATCATTGCCGTTCTTGTCAGATAACAGCCTCAGGAATTTCACTACATTATCGTAGTTGTCCAGTGGTTCTCCGATACCCATGAGGACCACTCCGGAAACCCGTATTCCTGCGTCTTTTTCAGTCTCATATATCTGCATCAGGATCTCTGAAGGTTCAAGGCTGCGGACGAATCCGGCTATGGCAGATGCGCAGAATCTGCACCCCATTTTGCACCCCACTTGTGTTGAGACACAAATGCTGTGACCATAGTTGTATTCCATCAGTACAGTCTCTACAAAATTCCCGTCAGAAAGCCCATAAAGATATTTTACCGTATTATCTATATTAGATTCAAGCTTTTTCTGCACAAATAGTCCATTTATACAAAAAATTTCTTT
>CADBNS010000215.1 GCA_902796065.1 Ruminococcus flavefaciens | reverse complement strand
TGCTTTCGCATTTCAAGTTTTTCTGACGCAGATATATTTTCTTTATGTTGAGCATTGGTTGGCAAAGTTTAGTTGGGGGAGCAATAGAATAAAGATTACACAAAATGATAAAACAAATCTTGATATAAAGGCAAAAGCGTAACAAAATTTTATAGTTAGTATTAGCTAAGTGCAACAAAAAGAATAATGAGCAGGAATTGTGGTATAATAAACAAGGTGAAGGAATGCGGCGGAATAAAAGAGCCGCAAAAATAACGCACATTATTGATAATAATTTCACAATCTTTGTTATCGAATTATCAATTGTAATCCGGATATACTGAGTATAGATGAGTATATCCAGACATCAACAGGAGGAAAAGTATGAACAGAAACTACGAGATAGTTGACAGTGTAGAGCAGCTTGAAAAGGCGATCGGGCGCGTAAAGAAAGCACAGCAGATCTACTCAGGCTACACCCAGGAGCAGGTAGACAAGATATTCCTTGCAGCAGCGACCGCAGCCAACAAGCAGAGAATACCGCTGGCAAAGCTGGCAGTAGAAGAGACAGGCATGGGAATCGTAGAGGACAAGGTAATAAAGAATCACTACGCATCAGAGTACATCTACAACAAATACCGTGATGTAAAGACCTGCGGCATCGTAGAGCAGGACAAGTCCTACGGGATCACGAAGATAGCGGAGCCTATCGGAGTAATAGCGGCGGTTATTCCTACGACGAACCCGACATCAACAGCGATATTCAAGACACTTATCGCACTGAAGACAAGAAACGGAATCATCATCAGCCCTCATCCGAGAGCAAAGAAGTCCACAATAGAAGCGGCGAAGGTAGTCCTTGAAGCGGCAGTAGAAGCCGGTGCACCGGAGGACATCATCTCATGGATAGACGTACCGAGTCTTGAAATGACCAATCTGGTAATGTCTGAGGCAGATATAATTCTTGCAACAGGCGGTCCCGGAATGGTAAAGGCAGCCTACTCCAGCGGAAAGCCGGCACTTGGCGTAGGAGCCGGAAACACACCTGCGATAATAGACGAATCCGCAGATATAATCCTTGCAGTCAACTCGATAATCCATTCCAAGACCTTTGACAACGGAATGATATGTGCATCGGAGCAGTCAACAATAGTGCACAAGAAGATATACAACAAAGTAAAGGCAGAATTTGCAGCAAGAGGCTGTTATTTCCTGAATGCAGAAGAGAAGGAGAAGGTAGGAAAGACCATTCTCATCAACGGCGCACTGAATGCGAAGATAGTAGGACAGAGCGCATACAGGATAGCAGAGTTTGCAGGAGTAAAGGTACCTGAAGGAACAAAGATACTCATAGGAGAGACAGACAGCACAGACCTTGCTGAGGAGTTTGCACACGAGAAGCTCTCCCCTGTTCTTGCAATGTACAAAGCAAACGACATACAGGACGCATTCTCGAAAGCAGAGCGGCTGATAGCAGACGGCGGATACGGCCACACTTCATCGATATATCTTGATATACAGACCAAGCAGGACATACTTGAAGAATTCCGCAGCCGCATGAAGACCTGCCGTATACTGGTAAACACACCGTCATCACAGGGCGGAATCGGCGACATCTACAACTTCATGCTCACACCGTCACTGACACTTGGATGCGGCTCATGGGGCGGCAACTCAGTCAGCGAGAACGTAGGAGTAAAGCATCTGCTTAACATCAAGACAGTAGCCGAGAGGAGAGAAAATATGCTTTGGTTCAGAGCACCGGAGAAGGTATATATGAAGAAGGGCTGCCTGCCGGTAGCGCTTGACGAGCTGAAGACAGTAATGAACAAGAAGCGTGCATTCGTAGTAACGGATAAGTTCCTATACGAGAACGGATTTGCAGCACCTATCATAGACAAGCTGGAAGAAATGGGCATACAGCACTCTGCATTCTTCGACGTAGCACCTGACCCGACACTTGCTTGTGCAAAGGCAGGCGCAGCACAGATGACAGCGTTCAAGCCGGACGTGGTCATTGCACTTGGCGGTGGTTCAGCAATGGACGCAGCGAAGATAATGTGGGTACTCTACGAGCATCCCGAGGCAGACTTCATGGATATGGCAATGCGCTTCATGGACATACGCAAGAGAGTATACACATTCCCGAAGATGGGCGAGAAGGCATACTTTGTAGCGATCCCCACATCAGCCGGAACGGGTTCTGAGGTAACACCATTCGCCGTAATCACAGACGAAGTAAGCGGAGTAAAGTATCCGCTGGCAGACTACGAGCTGCTGCCGAACATGGCAATAATCGACGCAGACCTTCACATGACCGCACCGAAGGGACTGACCTCCGCATCGGGAATCGACGCAGTAACACACGCACTTGAAGCATATGCATCGATGATGGCAACAGACTTCACAGACGGACTTGCACTGAAGGCACTGAAGATCATATTTGAGTATCTCCCCCGCGCATACGACAACGGACCGAATGATCCCGTAGCCCGTGAGAAGATGGCAAACGCAGCAACAATGGCAGGTATGGCATTTGCCAACGCATTCTTAGGAGTATCCCACTCACTGGCGCACAAGCTTGGCGCATATCACCACATTCCTCACGGCGTAGCAAATGCGCTGGTAATTGAAGACGTACTTCGCTTCAACGCAGCAGAGACACCGGCGAAGATGGGAACCTTCCCGCAGTACGATCATCCACACACACTTGCACGATATGCAGAGGTAGCAGATCATCTTGGACTTGGCGGAAAGACCGATCAGGAGAAGCTTGAGCGGCTGATAAAGGCTATCCGTGAACTCCGCCACAAGATAGGCATCAAGGATACTATAGCAGAGTACGGTGTATCAGAGGAAGCATTCATTGCAACACTTGACGAAATGACAGAGAACGCATTTGACGACCAGTGTACAGGAGCGAATCCGCGTTATCCTCTGATGAGTGAGATAAAGCAGATGTATCTGAACGCATATTACGGCAGAACATTCACAGAAAAAGAATATCCCAAGGCATAATAAGGAGGCGGAGAAATGAAACTTGATACAGTAATAGCAGAGAGAGTCAACAAGACGATATATCGTGATGGTGACAAGGTAATAAAGCTGTTCAACAAGGACCACTCAAAGGCAGACGTACTGAACGAAGCGCTGAACCATGCCAGAGTAGAGGAAACAGGGCTTAATATCCCTGAGCTTTACGAGGTAACACGGATAGACGGAAGATGGGCGATCGTATCGCAGTATATCGAAGGAGAGAGTCTTGCAGACCTTATCGCAGCAAATCCGAAGAAATACGATGAATATATGAACCAGTTCGTAGATCTCCAGCTGGAGATACAAAGCAGAACGTGCAGTCTGCTCAGCCGTCTGAAGGACAAGATGCACCGCAAGATAGATCTGACAGAGCTTGACGAAAACACAAAGTACGATCTTCACACTCGTCTTGACGGAATGAAGAAGCACAACAAGCTGTGCCACGGAGACTACACACCATCGAATATAATCATCACCCCTGACGGAACGCCATTCATACTTGACTGGGCACACGCAACACAGGGCAATGCATCAGCAGATGCAGCAAGAACGTATCTGAAGTTCTGCCTTAACGGCAACATTGCCGGAGCAGACAAGTATCTTGATCTGTTCTGCAAGAAGAGCAATACAGACAAGCGATACGTGCAGTCATGGATGCCGATAGTAGCAGCATCGCAGTCAGTAAAGAAGGAGCAGAAGGAAAAAGAGATACTGCTCTCATGGGTAAACGTAGTAGATTACGAATAATAAGCGAATAAAAAAAGGGAACTCCTCCGCGGTGAAGGCACACTTCATAAGCGGAGGAGTTATTTTATGCTTTGAGTGAGTAGCAGCCGTCATCACCGGCAACAATGAAGCCGTCAATTTCCAGCTGAGAGATAATGGATCTGGCAGCACTGAGCTTAACGCCGAGGAGTCTTGCGATCAAAGCGGGAGAGGCGCTGATATTATCAGTGAGGTACTCGATAATAGCCTCCTTCTGCTTATCGCAGGTATCGGCGCAGTGGTTATCGGGAATGACAGAGAGTGACAGGGTGATGCGTTCCGGACCGAACTCTTCCCTTATGACAGGAGCGGCTAAGCCGTTCTTATCCCACACACTGAGGATACCGGCGAAACCGCTGCCCATACGCCTGCCGATGCCTGCGAAGCTGAAAATGCGGATAAGGCCGGCATTACGCGGATCTGAAACGCCGCCAAGTTTAGCAGAATCCAGATCGATACGGAAGCCGCCGGGGTTAGAGAAGGTAATGGAGTCTGGTTTTTTGGTAATAACGAGCCCCTTTCTGCTGTAGTAATCGGCATTGATGATGCAGTTCAGCAGAGCCTCTCTGATAGCGGACTGAACGGGCGTATCACCGGATCTGCTGACATTGAAAGGGATATGGACATCATCAGCGATGCGATCATAGACGCGGCAGAAGAAATCGAAGACATTGCCGCTCCAGTCGCCTGATCCTGAGAGTATCCTGCCATTTGGGTCGGGGATCTCCTCGCGGTAGTCGAGGCTGAAATAGGGATATTCGCGGAGAATATGGTGCAGCCGGCCGAACATGAGCAGACCGGCAGCTGTAGGGTGGAGCTTACCGTCCTTTCCCTTAGCCATAGCGCCGACTGACAGGAGGAGCGACTCATCATCAAGGATACACAGCTCATCGTCGGGACAGACAGACCTGAGGCGGTCTCTGTAGCGGCTGAGGGTATTGAGGTCGAACACAGAGGCGTCGCGGTTTTCGAGGATCTTCATATCCTGAGTGACTCGTGCGGCATCGCGGAGCATAGCGTGGACCTCATCGCGGCTGCACTTATAATCGCCCTCACCGTTACGCCGGTAGGAGCCTGTCAGCGGGTCGCCGTCGATAAACACGGGTTTATCGCAGCGGTCGGCACGTGGAACGGAAATGACGATGATACGTTTACCGTCCGCATCGTGGATACGCACATCATTTTCGGATAGGATATTGGAGCTTACCTTACGGGGGTCATTGATAATATCCCAGAAATCGCTGAGGATCCATTCGGGGTCCGGGAGGTCAACAGGGTGAAGGGACTTATCGGCGTACTCTTCTACACCGAGGAGGATAACACCGCCGAGGGTATTAGCGAAAGCCGAGTAGGTCTCCCAGATGCTTTTGGGAAGTCCGCCCGTAGCCTTTTTGGCTTCGATCCTGTTATTCTCCTTATATTTTTCAATATTTTTCAGATCAAGCATAACAATCACCTGAGAAAAGAAACGTGGAAGTACTGTTACATAAAGTATACCATTAATTGCGGATCAAATCAAGAGCACAGCTGGACAAAAAGGAGAAAATATGGTATTATAAAGTAATATGCAAAGAGAAAAGGAGACGTTAGATGGGATTCAGGAAGAAATACATTGGAAACAGAGCCTTTTACGGCAGTGTACTGCGCATGGTAGTACCGATGATATTGCAGAATCTTGTAACAAATCTGGTCAGCATGATAGACAACATCATGGTAGGGCAGCTTGGCACAGAGCAGATGAACGCAGTATCCATAGTGAACCAGTACATATTTGTATTCAACATCACGGTATTTGGTGCAGTATCCGGACCGGGCATATTCGGAGCGCAGTTTTTCGGGAAGAAGGACTACGAGGGACAGAAATACACAGTACGGTTCCGGCTGATGATATGTGCCGTGATAATACTAATGGGAGCGCTGCTGTTCAGTATCTTTGACGACCAGCTGATAGCGCTGTTTCTTGCGAAGAAGGACTCCCCTGCCGTTCGTGCGGAAACGCTGAGATACGGCAAGGAATATCTCCCGATAATGATAGCGGGACTGATACCTTTCGGCATAGGTCAGGCATATGCCAGTGCTGTACGCGAATGCGGAGAGACGAAGATACCGATGATAGGAGCATTTTCGGCAGTAGGGATAAACGTACTTCTTGACTACGTGTTGATATTCGGCAAATTCGGAGCACCTGCACTTGGGATACGAGGAGCAGCCATAGCAACTGCAGCCGCGAAGGTTATCGAAGCCGGAGTAGTGATAATATGGGCGCACACACATCACGAACGCAACAGATACATAACCGGACTCTACCGCAGCATGAAGATACCCGGCGCACTGGCAGCAGATATAACGAAGAAGGGCATACCGCTGCTGGTGAATGAATTTCTGTGGGCAGCCGGAATGGCGATAATAGCTCAGTGCTACTCAGTCCGCGGACTTGACGTAGTTGCAGCCCGAAACATATCAGGCACCATCACGAATCTGTTCGGAGCCGTATACATACAGCTTGGAGCGTGTATATCGATACTTGTGGGAGCGCGGCTTGGAGCAAACAAGCTGAAGGATGCCCGTGATCTTGACAACAAGCTGTTATTTTTCAGTGTAGCAGCAGCGGCATTGGTATCGGTATGTGTAATGCCGCTTGCGGCGGTATTCCCGATGGCATACAAGACCAGCGGAGAGATACGCTCACTGGCGACATACATGATAGTGATACAGGCGTTGGCGATACCGTTGTGGTCGTACACAAACGCGTGTTATTTCACACTGAGGAGCGGCGGAAAGACAGGCATGACATTTCTGTTTGACTTCGGGTACACATGGCTGCTGATGATACCGCTGGCGTACGTACTGACGCGGTACACAACACTGGACATACGGCCGTTATTTGCAGCAGTGACATTTTCGGAGGTCGTTAAGGTAGTGATAGGCTATTTCATGGTAAGGAGCGACATATGGATAAACAACATAGTAGGGGTAGAAGAATGACGTCAGCCGAAACCATCAATTTAGACAAGTGCGCTCAACAGTAGTTGTTCAATCATACAAAAATGATACAATTTACCAGTAAGTTATTGACTATTACAGAAAATATGATATAATATATACATGGAACGATCAAAATTCAGCAAGGAACACTGTAATTGTTTAATTAAAACAACATTGCAGAATATAATTCACATTCATTTTAGTAATGCTTTCATTTGTTTTAGTCACACCGCAGCGGTACAGTAGTACTGCGACGGTGTGACGATTTTATTATGGTCAGCCGCAGCGTAACGCAAAAAGTTACGCTTTTTTCATATCCGGACGCCGGAATATATCAATTATATCAAGAAATTACCATTAATTCACTTAAAATGATATGATTTTCGTTCTCAAAGGATATAATAGTATTAGGAAAAAGGTCCACGCAAAGATGGACAAGGAGGAATGATCATGAAAAGTATCCGGATAACTGCACTGATAGCAGCAGCAATGATGCTGACAGGATGCAGCAGCGGAAACAGCGCACCTGCATCGGAGGGCTCAACAGAGACTCCGGCAACAGAAGCGCCCACAGCAGCGGCAGAAGCTGCAACAGAAGCAGTCTCAGAGGAAGTACCGGACATAGCTGGCTACGACCTGCTCTGGCACGATGAATTTGAAAGCAGCGAACTGGACGAGAGCATATGGAACTACGAGCCACATGAACCGGGCTGGACGAATGAAGAGCTCCAGGAGTACACCACATCAGAGGACAACGTATTCCTGCGTGACGGAAAGCTGGTACTGAAAGCGATCAAGAGTGAAAAAGACGGAGCAGATTACTACACCTCCGGAAAGATAACCTCACAGAACAAGAAGGACTTCATGTACGGCAAGGTAGTTGCCCGCGCGAAGGTCCCTGAAGGACAGGGATTATGGCCGGCGATCTGGATGATGCCTCAGGACGAGGGATACTACGGACAGTGGCCGAAGTGCGGAGAAATAGATATAATGGAGGTACTGGGCCATGCCACAGAGACAGCATACGGTACCATCCACTATGGCGAGCCACACGCAGAGCAGCAGGGAGTATACACCCTGGACAGCGGAACGTTTGCTGATGATTTCCACGAGTACTCCGTAGAATGGGAGCCGGGCGAAATGCGGTTCTACATAGACGGAGATCATTACTTCACAGTAAATGACTGGTTCACGGCAGTAGAGGGAGAGGACGAGAAAGAATACCCTGCCCCGTTCAACCAGCCGTTCTTTGTACAGATGAATCTTGCTGTAGGCGGAGTATGGCCTGGAGATCCGGACGAAACCACAGACTTTGACAAGGCAGAGTTTGAGATCGACTACGTGCGCGTATACCAGAAGCCTGAGTATGACACGAACGTGACCAAGCCTGAGAAGAAATACAGGACCGCACTTGAAGACGGCAACTACATATACAACGGCGATTTCACCGAGCAGGAGGATCTGACAGACGATAAAAACTGGAAATTCCTGCTGTTTGAGGGAGGAAAAGGCGCAGCTGAGATACGTGATGGAATGATGGTCATAACCTCAGAGGCAGAAGGTTCAGTAGACTATTCAGTACAGCTTGTACAGCCTGAGCTCCCGATGATAAAGGGAAAGAAATACCGTTTAACGTTTGATGCATGGGCTGATGAAGAACGTGATATTGTCGTGTGCGTATCAGCACCGACAGCCGGCTGGATCAGGTATCTGACCGACACAAAGCTTACGGTACCGACCGAAAAGCAGACATTTACCTATGACTTTGAGATGAAGGACAAGGACGACCCGAACGGACGTCTTGAATTCAACTTAGGTCACCGCGGATCGACCGCAACAGTCTACATAACCAACGTGCGTGTTGAGGAAGTAGACTGACCCTCTGAAAAACAAGACACAGGACTATAAAAAAAGCCGGACTTATGTCCGGTTTTTTTAGTTATTCACGATTGTATTTAAATGACAGTGCTTCCGCGTAATCCTCACAATCGCGGAGCCTTACGACGGAATAACCGGAAGGAGAGCCGTCGCTGAGATATACCAGCCCGTCCTCACCGATAAAGAAGCTGTTGAAATCCATGAGCAGTCCCCTGCCGACAGCTTTAACGAAGGCTTCCTTTGCAGTCCAGTACCGATAGAACAGGGCAAAATCGCCGGAGCCCTCGATCACAGCGGATTCCGAGCTGTGGAACATACGGCAAACGCCGTCAATATCGGTCCTATGGTTGACCTGTTCCACATCAACGCCCACAGGGAAAGACCAGGAGAAGGCAATGAGCACAAATCTACCTGAGTGAGACACATTATGGAACAGTTTACGGGCGGGACAGTCGATAAAAGGTTTATTGTCAGCACCCACAGAAATATTGATTGACTCCGGAGGCAAAGAGAGGTACTTACCTGCGATGATGCGGGTAAAGATCCTTCCGCAGGCGAAGCGGAGCTGATCCTCAGTACGGACGAAGCGATCGCGGCGTGAGCGCTCATCATCAGTGAGCAGAGAAGAAAACTCAGCAATAGTGGAAGCAAGGCATTCAATATCGCCCTGCCAGACAGCGATCTGACCCTCACGGAGGACAGGCTCAGCAAGGGCAGACGTACAAATATCATTAATAATAATTTCAGCTTTATTCACATTATTACTCCCATATATGATATAGACCGGCACCAGAAATGGACCGGTCTATATTATATCACAAAAACTAAAGCAAATCAATCGTTAACGGAATATTAATTGCAAACAGCTGATACAGATGGTATAATTAATGTAGAGAAAAGCGTGTGAAAGCTGACAGAAAGGAGTTTGAAATAATGAGCAGAGGGATAATCGGCAAAGCAGCCGCAGTTCTTACGGCAATTATGACAGTACAGGTATCAATACAATATCCTGCGCAGGCAGCAGAAAACGGACTGAAGGACAGCGGACTGAGCTACAAAGAAACAGTGGAGACCATATCGAATCCGGGAGCAGGCTACACCACGACAGTATGGGCGAGCTGTGCGCCGGGAGAAACGCCTGTATACAGTCCCACAGCAGGGATAGTGCTGTTTTTCATAGACATAGGCAAATTTTCCAGTGGAATAAACGGAACCACCGCAGAGGACGGAACATACACACCGGGAAAGGACTATGATCTTGACGATGCATTTTTTGATGCATGGCGTGAGACCCTTGACAACTGCCGGAAAAACGGCTGTATGGTAGGAATGCGTTTCAGGTACGATACAAAGGGAAAGGCAGATCCTGAGCCCGCGACATTCGCGCAGGTTCTTGCGCATATAGAGCAGATAAAAAACAGTGGTATCCTCAGTGACAATGCGGACATCATAGCGTTTGTGGAGTCCGGATTCGTAGGCAAATGGGGCGAGCAGCACGGCGGAAAGTATACCACAGTGGAGTACAAAGCGCAGCTGCTTGACGCAATGCTGAACGCAGTACCGGAAGATATACCGGTAACAGTGCGCACGCCGGATACATTTGCGCAGTGGGCAGGCATCAAGCGCAGCCAGCTGAATGATCCTGAGCTGATGAGAGCAGCGGAAGCCGGTGCAGGCGAAGAGCAGAAGCGAATACTTAGCCGACGGGTAGGAATGTACGATGACGGATATATGGGCAGCAATACAGATCTTGGCACATATTCCGACCGCACGAAGGAGACCGCATGGCTTGGCAGCGTAACGACTGATACGTATTTTGGCGGAGAGTTTTCGGGAGATACAGAGTACGCCCAGACCTTTGACACCTATCTTCCGGAGAATGCGATACCTGAGATGTACAAGACTCATCTGAGCTACATAAACAGCAATATATTCCCATTATACAAGGAATACACATTCGGACCGGACTGTGACGTAGCCGGAGCGGATAACAGCGCATACTATGGTGAAAGCGTATTTCGGTTTATCCGCGACCACTTAGGCTATCGATTTGTACTGCGCCGTTCCGAGCTTGATCCGGAGCTTGAACAAGGCGGAACGCTGCATCTGAGGTTCAGCGTAGAGAATACAGGCTTTGCGAATCCGGTGCGGCACACACAGGGCAGCGTAGTACTGGAAAAGGACGGGACATATATAAAAGCGCCCGTATCGCTGGACAGCCACGACTGGAGCTCCTGCACCACGACCGACTGTGCATTGGACATAAAGCTGCCGGACAGCATAGCAGCTGGAGAGTGGAACGTATATCTGAAAGAGACGATGGGCGGATACTATGATGAAGCCGCAGAAATGTCCAAGCGATCCATACGGTTTGCGAATGAAGGCACATGGAACTCCACACTTGGCGCAAATCCGCTTGGCAGAACAGAGGTAAAGGAAGCCGGCAGACACGGCACAGACAACACACTTCACGAGGTAAGCCGATCCGGACACAAAAACGGAACAGACCGCAGCTTCAACGCCAACAGCGGAGTGATAGTAGACGGAGCGCAGTCATACGACGCGGAGTGGACAGAAGAAATGCAGATAGCGTCCAACGCAGCGGGACAGAGCATATCAATCCGCGGAGACGAGGAGTACCTGTACGTTATGAGCCATATGCCCACAGGAGCAAAAGCGCCGGTCTACAACATAGAGCTGCGTGTTCCCGGTCAGAACAACGAGCGATACTGGCTGTACTACGAATCCGGCGGATTCATCTACTTCAACCACGACGACCGCGGAGCCTGCGACTGCAAGTGGAGCGGAGACACAGTAGAATTCAGGCTGCCATACGAAGTATTCGGCATACAGCCGGGCGACAAGCTGAGCGGACTGAGGGTATTTCTACAGGACAGCGCCAACAGCTGGAAGCTGCTTGGAGACATAAAAGCAGCGGAATGCACCGTACCATCGCAGCTGACGGTATACAACAGTACCGGTGAGCTGAGGCTCCACGAGGGACAGTGTCAGGAGCTGCGTGTCAGCACACCGGCAAAAGACGCGAAGTACCAATGGTACAAAGACGGCTCACCCATAACAGGAGCCACCGGCACAGCATATACGATAGAAAAGGCAGCTAAGAGCGATGCAGGAAGGTACACAGTAAAGATAACGTCCGGAGGCATAGTCGGTGAGGCGCACATAGCGGACATACTTGAGGTGCAGCCGCTCAGCACCACAGCCGGAGACGTAAACAGTGACGGCGCAGTGACCATAGCGGACCTCATAATGCTGGAGCGCTGGCTGCTGTGTACAGGCGAAATCACTGCACCGGAGAATGCGGAGCTGACCGGAGACAGAAAGGTAAACGCATACGACATGGTGCAGCTCAGGAAGCTGCTGACAGAATAATGAACGAAGAGGTACTCAGCGACAGCCGGGTACCTTTTTTTTCACGCATCTGACACAATAAATTTTATCATCGTATCACATTGGGAATGTTGACAATGGCGGCGAAATAGGATATAATATAAATACATTGGCGGATAATGACCATGAATACAAAAGAGAGAACGGGGTGGAGATTATTGAAAAAATATCTGGGTCAGATCATATTCAATTCAGTGATAGCACTGTCCGGACTGCTGATGTTCGGAGCGACGGATATTTCTGATTCCAAAGGCGGTTCGGTAGCACTGATACTTCTGCTCATGTCGATACTCAGTGCGGGCAACTACTCATTCATCAAAATGGCGAATTCCGGAAAGAAGGCATTTCAGCCGTCATACGTACTGACAGAGCAGACCTTTGATTCACTGAACGAACCGAAGGACTATCTGGAAGTAATGAAGGATCTGAAAAACTATCCGTTATGCCGGAATGAAGCAGCGCAGATGATAGAGCAGTGGAACACCTACCGCAAGAAGGCAGAAACACTTGACGCTATCAGCTCCAGCGGAGGTGTATACGAGGTCGTGAATCAGGACGTAGAGTCAGTTATGCTGAACAATATGATATTATTCATGAAGAGGGCAGCGATACTGCAATCGGCATCACGGAGTGATGAGATCGCGATCCACAGGAAGTACCTGACAGAGCTGGTAGGCCGCAACGATAAGGTACTGAAAGACTACACAGAGCTGCTGATAGAAGCATCACAGCTTACAGGCGATGATTCAGGCAAGGCAGAAGTCAAGTCGCTGAACATGATAATTGAGTCCATACGCGCATACAGACAAGAACTTGAAAGTGGTGATAAGAATGAATAAATCCAAAACCCCAGTAGCTATAGCAGTAATAGGCGTTATAGCGACAGTATTACTTATAATCGCGGTACTGAACAAGCCCTCCGCGAATGAGAACGGCAAAAAGGGCGGAGCCAACGGATCGTCGCCTATCAGCTCAGCGACAGCAGAGGAGAAGCTGGCGAAGGCGTTGAAGAACATCAAAGTAAGGGACGCAGTAAAGACCAAGGGCAACGTAGACTATTCCGACAATGCGGCAGCAAATCTTCCTAACATAGAGACGAAGTATCCGCTGACAGTAGTTGGTGACGGTGACGTAGACATTGAGATCTTCTCCACATCAGAGAAGGCAGGCAAGAATCACAATGCATGGCTGAATGAGACCGCAGAGGAGTTCAACTCTCAGCATAACAGGCTTGCAAACGGATCAATAGCATCAGTCAGCATCAGAAGCATACCGTCAGGCGCATCAGCAGACTACATAACCAACAATGTATACGTACCGCAGGCATACACACCATCGAACACACTGTTCGGAGAGCTTGCAGTAGCACAGGGCGCGAAGCTGAAGCTTGAGGAAGCATCACTTGTAGGCAACACAGCGGGAATCGCATTATCCAAGAGCACACGCTCAGCGATAGAGGGAAAGTATGGAAGTGCAGACTTCAACGCAGTAATAAACGCAGTAGTAGACGGAGAGCTCCAGATGGGCTACACCTACCCCTACACCTCAGCAACAGGTCTCAACTTCCTTGTAAATGCGCTTCAGTATTTTGATTCCGGCGACATAGTAAGTCAAGGTGCAATAGAGAAGTTCCAGCAGCTCCAGAAGGGCATACCATTCGTATGCTACACCACAGACCAGATGGTAAATGCAATGCAGAACGGAACATTACAGGCAGGCGTAGTAGAGTATCAGGCATACACAAACAACACCACACTGAAGAGCTCATACGAGTTCATACCCTTCGGCTACGAGCACAGCAATCCGCTTTACAGCGTAGGCACACTGAGCGACAGCCAGAGCGAAGCGCTGAAACTGTTCCTTGACTACGCAATGAGCGACAAGTGTCAGTCACACGCAAAGGAGTACGGCTTCAACCAGCAGGATAATTTCAGCTACAACACCACACCGATCACCGGCAGCGATCTGATCGCAGCGCAGAGTCTCTGGAAGCAGGAAAAGGACTCCGGCACACCGACAATAGCGCTGTTCATAGCAGACGTATCCGGAAGCATGAACGGAGACCCGCTGTTAAGGCTGAAGCAGTCATTGCTTGAGGCATCGAAGAAGATAAAGAACGATAATTACATCGGACTCATATCATACAGTGATGATGTAACGGTAAATCTGCCGATAGCGCAGTTTGACCTTGACCAGAGATCATACTTTGCAGGAGCAGTAGAGAAGCTGACACCCGGCGGAAACACATCGACATATGATGCGCTGATGGTAGGAATCGACATGATCAACAGCATGAAGGATCAGGTACCGGACGCAAAGACAATGATATTTGTACTCAGCGACGGAAAGTGCAACCGCGGAATGAACTACAACTCAGCGGAGAGCATCGTAGCAGCATACGGGATCCCGATCTACACGATCGGATACAATGAAGAGATCGATTCACTGAAAGATCTCTCATCGATCAACGAAGCGGTATACATAGACGCCGACAACGACGACGTAGTATATGAGCTTTCAGCATTATTCAACGCACAGATGTAAGAAAAAAACCAGCATCACGGGAGCGATCCTGTGATGCTGGATTTTTTATTATCTGAGCCTCTTGCGTTTTATCATATTCATGATAAATAAAACAGCAGCGATGAGAGCAGCAAGACCGGCAGCAGAAGCAGCAGCCAGCCAAATTCGGTAGTTGCCGATAGCGAGATGAGAGATCTCAGGGATATTGAAGGTATTACCGGCGCGGTCCGCAAGGGAAATGCCGACGCTGTACTTACCGGGACCCAGCGTAAGGGAAGCCGAGTTATCGGACGGATCGTAAGTCATTTTGACTTCTTCAGTAACGCCCTTATGAGTAACATAAGCGATGCAGTTATCTGGGTCGAGGATCTCAGTGATATTACTGAACCTGATAGTTTTCTCACCAGAACCAGCGAACCAGCCCCAGTCCTTGAAGTGTTCCGGAACAGCGCACTTAGGAGCGATATTATCGATATGGATACGACCCAGATCGATATGCTGATCGTTGCTGTTTACGCGGAGATAGAGCATAGTATCGGCATCTTCGGTGTAGTTTTCGGTGAAGTAGGAAGAAGGCAGGGTAAATCTGTACATACCCACGCCGAACATATCCTGCTTCTCATCGGGAGTAATACCGGTATCTGTTTCCTTCTCGTTTTCATCAAGGAGGACGATATGGTTATCGGCATTATTTTTAGAAAGAACGACAATACTGAGGTCCTTGAAGCTATCGGGACGCTTACTGATAGGGCCGTTGCTGTCCTCGATGGAGTACCAGCCGGTCTTGTCAGCTGGATCGCTTTCCTCGATATAAGCCAGAACATCGGTATCGACCATTCTCATGTAAGTATTTTCAGAAACGACGCTTTCATTGCCTGCCTTATCCACAGCAGTTAGTTTAACGGCATACACGCCGTCCTTATCGAAATCCGGGAGTGTAAAGCGAGAGGAATTCTGAGATTTTTTCTCCACTGCAGGCTCGATCCTGCCGATCTCCTTGCCGTTAGAGAAAACGGGAGCATAGCGAACGTATTCGTATTTAAGGTGATCGAAGTTGATGTCGGAGAAATCGACGAAAGGAATCTCCTCGTCCTTGCGGTCGAAGCCGTAAACGTCCAGGAAGTCGTAGTCATCAGGAGCCACAGAAACGCCGTTTCTTCCGCTGATAACAGGAGCAGTGCAATCCATCTCGAACACAGCGGACTGCATTAGATCACTGACATTACCGGAAATATCGGAAGGCATAATATCGACGACATAAACGCCGTCAGCGGAACCGTCGTCCGGGAAGACCAGATCGATGAAGTGGGTATCGGGGTCAACAGGATCGACCTGCCAGCCGTCCTTACTGTAATAGGAGTAGTAGGAATCGGACATATCGCTGAGGTCATGAGCTGAGCCTGACTGTTTTCTGCGAATACGCAGGTTCATAAGTTCGGGGCGGAAGTTATGTTCTTTGACGGTGATCTTAGTGGACTTCTTACTGTTGAAGTAATTACCGTCGCCCTCCTTGCCGAACACATTCAGGTCAGCGGCAGCCACAGGCTTAGTGTAGTCAACGAAGAAGTTAGCGTAGTAGCTTGAAGAAGCATCGCCGCCGGAGCTTATATCAGCCTGATGACCGGCGAGGTCCTGACCGGATAATCTGAAAGTGAAGTCACCCTCAGGGAAAGTGATACTTGCGTGGTACTCTTCGGGGTTACCGGTAGGAGCGAAAGAAACGGAAGGAATACTTCCGGTGAAGCTGTTAGCGATCTCAGAATTAAAGAGTTCGCTGCTGAAATTTCTTTCTTTTACGGTAATATCGATAACAGCCTTCTGATTTTCGCTGTAATAGTTACTGTCGTCAACGCCGCCGGACATACTTACATTTACCACCGGAGCGGTCTTATCGATAGAGAATCTCTGACCTGTTTTCCAGTCGGTAGAGTTATTTGAGCGGTCGAAAGCGAGGACATTAACAGCGATGTCGTTATCATCGGAGGTAAAGTCGATAACTCTTGTTACGGAAGTAACGAGGTTATTATCCATGCTGGTTATTTCCCAGCCATTAATGATCTCACCGACCTGATGACCGGTATTATTAATATCGGTAAAGGATTCCTCGGATGGATTTTTCTCAGCGGAAACTGAGTAGCCGAAAGAGCGCAGACCGGACTTAAAGTCAGAGATAGTGATCCTGACAGATTTATCCTCAGTAAAGAGCGCATTACCCTCAGCATCGTGGTGACTGCTGTCGCCGAGATCCTCAATGGTGATTTCCGGAGCAATTTCATCAGCAACGAAAGCATCTGGCATTTTTTCCTCGGAGACATTACCCGTCATATCCGCAGCCTTAGCAGTGATCTGACCCTTAAAGCCGGAAGGGATCTTAATAACAGCCTCGCCGTTCTTATCCAGCTTGACAGTACCGACAGTTATCTCACCAGCTTCGCCGTTATCGTAAGGGATAAGGCGGTATTCGATCTCATCGTAGCCGGAGGAAGGAGCAGCATCGTCAGCCTTGACTCTGACATTGAAAGCGGACTTGAAATAGAAGCCGTACTCAAGAATATCGACGAAGGTATCGGTTTTATCAATATCGTCCTGAGTAATAGGATCGAAGGAAAATTCAGAGACTGCAGGCGGGAGCTTATCGATAAAGAAAGTTTTCTCAGCAGCAACAGAAGGGTTGCCGGCGAGGTCGAAGGTCTCGACTCTCACGGTAAACTTACCGTCCTGATTCTCCCCTGCCAGTTCAGCGAGCGTATCTGAATCGAAAACGAAGCTGAGCTCATCGGTGCACAGCTTATCCTGAGAGCTGATAAAATCAACGCCGGGGATAACAGCACCGTTCTTATCTGTCTCAACGGGTTTACCGTTAACAGTAACATTCATGAGGCAGATACCAGAGTCTGCATCGGAAGCGGTAACAGTGATCTCCTTGTCAGTGCGGTACCAGACCTGACCATCGGAGCGTTTTTTGCCGTCGCCGTCGGGAAGGTCGATACTATTGACAGGAGGAACGTCCTCGATCATAGTAAAGACATCGTTATTGATAGTTCTGTCGACCTCATCGGTATCCTCAAGCGGGAAATCCGAACCGAATCTGCCGAACTTATCCACAGCGCGGATAAGGATACGGCTGCGGAACACATCATCGTCCAGAGGGAAAGCATAGAGGAAGCGGTCATTCGCCTCATCGTAATCCATAGTATCTGTTATAGTTTTGCCGTCCCTGATGAAGATTACCTCCAGGTGGTCGATACCGGTGTCGTACTTACGGTCAGCAGCCTTTACCTTAAAGACGAGGTCCTCATTAGCGAAAATACCGAGTTTAGGGAAGAACTTAGCCATAGCGCCTTCCTTGCGCTCAACGTTGATATTTTTGATGAATGGGGTACCCATATCCACATGGTACTCAGTGACAGGAGAGCTGCCGGTATTGAGAGTATTAGTTTTAACGACAGCATATAAATCAAACTGACTCTTATCATCGCAGAGGTCCTTGACTTTTTCGGCAGCCAGCTGATCCTTTTTGGAGAGCTTACCGGTATAGGTATTAGTTTTTTCATCAAAAGAGATAGAAACGTTTTCGGAATTGAGTTTCTTACCGTTGCAATAAATATCGATACTTGTAACGACGGAATACGGGGACACCACAGACGCCGTAAGGACCATAGAATCGTTATCAGTAAACCAGTTTTTACCTTCAATGATCTTAGGAGAAATATCCGTAGCGAGTTTTGGTGTGAGCTTAGAGTGATCGACTCTGATCAGCTTGGGCTCGGATTTGACCGGATTACCGCAGTTATCCACAGCCTCCACAGTGATCATATGATCGCCGCTGCTGAGTTTCAGGGTATCGATAATAATATCCTGAGAGTTGATCTGTTTCTTAGAGAAATCGATAGCATTATACTCATCGGTATTAAGTTCAACACCATCGACCTTGACAGTGACATTGCTCAGACCGCTGACAATGTTACCCTTATCAGCGATATTGATCTTTACCTTACCGCCCTTTGGACCGTACCAGATACTCTTTCCGTAATCGCTGACCTTCTCACTGAAATCAATACTGATCACAGGAGGAGTATCTTCAAAAACGAAGTTATCGGAAGGCATTTCGGCTTTAGAGAAGCCGAAGGCGTCCCAGGCATTTATGGTAGTAGTAAGACCGCACTTATCCTCAAGGTGAATACCGATCGGACGCGCATCAGCCTCAGTGAAGGTAAAAGAACCTTCAAACAAATCATCGGAATTCTCAGTGCTGAACTTATCCTTCGACTTTATGACAGTATTATTACTGGTAATACTGATGGTACCGGGACCGTTGAAATACTGAGTATCCGACTTATCCTTAGCCCTGATATTTATCACGAAAGGCTCTTTGAAGTAGGTACCGTAGCTGCGGATATTAGCGATCTTGCTGAGTCCGCTGACTTCCGGCATAACGGCATTCTCATCACCATCAGCAAGCTGATTACGGTAGTCATCGATCCTGCTTTGGTCTGCTGATGAAATGATCTCTGCGGACACCAGTTCCGGACCCTGCTGATCGTAGCCGGTAGGGATACTGACATTAATATCTCTTGTATTGGTATTATAGCAGACATTAGCGTTATCATAAATCTTGAGATAGACGACATGGTCGTTATTAGTGACCCAATACGAGCTGTCATAAGGAACTTTCAGAAGGAATTTTACAGTTGCACCGGGAGCATCGGAAATAGAAAAAGGATCACTGCTGTTATTCTCGAAATATTTTTTATTATCAGCATTATCCTGGTGACCCTTATTCAAACCGTAAGTATGCCAGGTCTTATCCTTATCGACGCAGTATTCGATTTTCTTGATACCTGAATCAGCATCAACAACGTTGAGATCCACGAGGAAATAGCGTTCCTTATTGAAATAATTGAGTTCACCCTTTGCAGTTGCATAGGCATTATCGATGATGACATTACCGGTCGAAGCATATTCTCTGCCATTATTGTAAGTAAAAACGAGAGGCTTATTACTAATATCCACGAAATCGTTTTTTACTGAAGCAGTAATACCGCCTTTTTTAGCTTCACCCTCCTTACAGTTGAGGATAAAATCAGCAGAATAGGTAAACTTATTGCCATTCGCAGTACAATCGCCGGCTTTTTTAGAAACGGAATAATCTTTACCGGCGAAGTTGATCGAAAAATCGGTATCCGACTTCTGGAAGGTATCGACACTGACAGTGATCTTAACGTTATTGCCGATAATTCCGTAAGAATTGGCAGTAGCGGCGGCACTGAAACCGGCGGTTATGTTACTTACAGCAGGATGCTTGACAGTGACCGCAGAATTCTCTTTCAGAACGAGCCTGTAGTTTTTAATATCGTCATTCCAGGTAAGTGAGAAGTCATCATAGACGCCGACTTCCTTTTTGAAGCCATTGAGTTTCAGCTTAGCGCCAAGATTTCTTACGGCATGACCGTCGGGACCATCAGCGACACTGATGCTGACATTATCGGGAACGAACGAGTCTATGGCACTTGAACCCAGCATCAGTTCGGGGTTATTGACAGAGACCTGTAAGGTACGCGGTTCCACAGTGATAGTTCTGCGAATATCGGTATCAGCCTTATTGATAAGTTCGTACTTATCCTTATCAGGACCGTCGAGGTAGATATTTCTGACAGTGACCAGAGCCGGAGTATCCGCGACATCTGAACTGTTATATCTGACACTGACTTTGAGGCTGACATCATCATTATCCTGACCGACGGGCATTTCAAAGACCTCAAGATCCTTACCGTCGTATTCCTTACTTTTTGGGATAATATCGGCGATGACATCATCATCGACGAGCACTTTGATTTTTTCACTGATCTCCTCCTGGAGCTGAGCATCATCATCAGGTTCAGCAACAGCCGCAGAAGAAGAGACGAAAGACATATTATTAGCAGTGATCAGCAGAGCAACGACTGCTGCAAGGATCCTGTTAATCTTCATTATTGGAACGTCCTCCTTTGACAATATTTTCCAGGATAGGGCTGATAGCCTTATAGGAGCTGCCCTCCGGGTAAGAAACGTTTCTGATGCCCTTACCGCCCGGACGTCTGTATCTATGGAGACTGAGGACGATACCGCTGCCGAGAGCGGCAAGCATGACCAGCAGCAGAACAGCGGCGATGAATTTAAGGGCAGGAGAATTATATCTTACATCCCAGGAAACGATAAAATCGTTTAGTTTACCGGTAATGAGCATGATACCCACGCCGGCGATCATAGCGATACCGGCGATAATGACAGTCCACTTAGCCGGAACGAGAATATAGCGCGCGATTCTTTTAGCGCCTTCAGAGCCGAACAGCTCTTTGAATTTAGCAAATTTACTCATAGACTACCCCCTGGTGATTTCGCGGAGCGCGTCCTGTATCTCGATACGAGAGACGCCGCGGGAATCGGCGATAGATCTGATAATATCATCATGTTCGAGAACCTTAGCGAGGCGAACAGCGACATCGTGGTAATCCTGAGAGCTGACAGCCTCCGAAGCGACATCGAAGCAAACATCGAGGTCCTTATTATGCTGGGCGTTATAGATAGCCGCAGCGAGCTTATAGCCCATACCGGGAATCCCGTCATCGAGACCGGTGATGATATACTGAACAGAGGAGCTGAGATCTTCCATGCGGATATTGCGGATAATATCGTCAATAGCAGAGCCGCGGAAGTCATTGCTGTCGATCATTTTAAGGAGATCGACGAGAACGACAGTTTCGGAGTGATCGAGGGACTCATCATTATCGATCATGAACTGGTAAATGCGTTTATAGGTAGACAGGCGTTCATTCTTAGTAGAGGAGTCCATCTGTTCCACAGCAGCATTCTGCAATCTTTCGATCATAGTAGGGTTATACCTGCTCATAATGCTTTCGAGCTTCTGATTAGCGAAATAGCTTCCTGAGAGTTTGAGGATACCGCAGAGAGCGCCGAGAACGATAAGCAGACCGATCATAACGCCGACAACGCCGAAGGAATTTCTGACCTTGATATTCTCGGTTTTAACGAGGGTCGGAGAAGAATCTCGGGCGTATTCAATATCGTATTTAAGGTCGCTGTAGGAGTGGTAGAAGTTATCGTTATCGGAGCTGAAGTAGTTCGCCTCACGGCGCCTTGTGCATTTTGAGATGATCTCCTGGAGTTTCTCGTGGTAATGTGGAGAAGTAAGGGAGAGGTCTCTGTCGCAGTAAGCGTCGTCATTGAGGAAGTATTTCCGATAGAAGTCATAGGAGCCGCCGACGCCCTTATCCTTAGCGAATTCAGGGCTTTTGGTATAGAGCTCGAACATATTGAGGCATTCCCAGAACGTCGCGCCGAAGGAAAAAATATCGCTTTCGATGCTCATTCTGCCTTTTTTGAGGGACTTGTCATCGAAAGGGAACACGGAGCCGTTGATAGGCTCAACGTAGCATTCCGGAGCGGCATAACCGAGGGTACCGTACTGAAACATACGGGCGATTTTCTCCTCGCTGTTGTAATCGGCACCGCTGAGGCGTGACTGAACGAAGCTATCCTGATCTGGGATATACTCAGACCTGCCGAAATCGATGAGAACGATCTCCTTACCGTGGCGTGTGACCATGATATTATCGGGTTTCAGGTCGAGGTGGAGGATATGTTTAATATCGGTGATATACTCCAGGATCTCGCAGAGATTGATCATAAAGCGGAACATTTCGTTCTGATAGCGGATTATCTCATCGTAGTCATGCTCATAGCTGCGGATCATGCTGTTTTTCTTTTCCTCAGGGAACTCGTGGAACAGGACCTTACGTTTAAGGTTGTTACCAATATCGACAGTTTCGGTGAGGTGCCAGTATACATCGCGGCAGTACTCCTCAAGGGACCAGCCATCGATATACTCTTCTACGACGCAGAAAAAGCGGCTTCTGTCGATAGAGAGCGCGGGATCGCCATCGGGGACATGGGTATCGACAACGGAGAAATCTCCGAGATCCTCAATGACATCATATATCCTGACGACAGAACGGCAGTTCTGTAGATCGTCGAAGATACGCAGGTCATTATTTTTGAAGCGATCCAGGACATTGACGGTTTTGAGGTCATTATCGCCGCTTCCCATTTTGATAGACTTGAACTTGAATTTAAGAACGCAGGACAGGCATATCTTACCGTCCGCAGAGATCTTCTGACCCTTATAAACGATACTTTCAGTACCGGTAGCGATATAGCCGTCAGAAGTCAGGCCATAAGAGGTATCAATTCTATAAATATAATCCGAACCTTTGATTATATCATGCTTCATTATCATCTTCCTTAGCGTCGCCGAGGATCACGACATTGAAGATAGAATCGGGATCATCGGGGCGCAGTTTTTTCAATCTTACATCAGTTTTGGTATTACTGAGCATATCATCGCCGGGCTGAGCAGAAGCAATAGTTTCCATATATCACTCACCCTCACCGGACTGTGGATTTCTGTTGAACTCAGCCATTTCGTCATCGAACTGGCTGTAAGTAGCGCGAATATCCTTGACCGCGCTTTCATTGATAGCATTGAGAACAGTTTCAACGCTGCCGATCTTTTCGAGGATATTATCAGTTTCGTACTTATAGGCATCAGCGCCGACGCCCTTCCAGACGGAGAGCAGAGTAGAGTTGATGCGTTTGAACTCGTCCTTAATAGCAGAGAACTCCTCGATAGCCTCAGCGCTCTGGGACTCAAATTCAGCGATTTTCTTTGTATCAGCGGAAACGAAACCGTCAGCCATAATAGATCACTCCTTAAATAACCTTGATAAACTTAGATTTTCTGAGGGAATCGCCCTCAACGTCGTAGAAGTAGCCGTCACCCAGTTCACAGCGTGCGTAGTCCTCCTTGAGAGATTTAACGTCCATATCGCCGAAAACGGATTTAGAGCCGCGCTCGCTGGCGAATTCGGCGATATTATCAAGGAGGAAGACATTTTTGAGGGTACTGTTGAAAACTGAATTGACTTCTGCATCATTAATTTTCTTAACATCTGAGAAGATGAAGATATAGTCATTTTCCTCAGCCACATCGAGGAGTTCCGGGAGGATATAGTGGATAAAATCGGAGCTGATCTTAGAGTTAAGGAAAACAGATTTGCTCTGGATAATGAAAACGGTAGGTTTTGCGCCGGTAGCCTCAGCGCCATCGGGAATATCGTCGATCATGACGTCCACATCGTCAACGCCGTAGATCTGTTCCAGCACAGAGTTATCGTAGTCCTTGGTGAGGGAGAGATACTCCTCATGGATAAGGCGATAGAACTGCTGCATAGGAGAGAGCTTGCGCTCGATAGTTTTACCGGAAGCGAGCCGGACGCTTTTGAAGCCGAACTCATTTATCATGAGGCAGTCAGCGGAAGAGGAGAACTTAGCGTACAGATCTTTGAGCTGTCTGCGGCCGTCATCGAAGAAAACGAAGCGGGCATCAGGTTTTCTGGAAACGAGGCCGTCCAGGAGGATATTGAGAAGGTTTGTCTTACCGAACTCCTTCTTACCGTAGATACCTACCACACGGGAGTCATTGAAATCGACGCCTACTGGTTTGAAATCGACATAATCCAGACCTGTCTCAACGAACATGGACGACGGAATCTTGTCATCGTCATCGAAAGGCTGTTTAAGGGAATCGAACCGGACATTATCGAGTTCAGAGGGAAAGGTCTGGTATTTTCTGACGCACTGGGCATAACAGCCGGAGTTGGGATCGAAGTCGAATTTACGTCTGAGTATCTGCATAAAGCGGCAGTCGTTATCGCTGACATCATCAGCGATAAGGAGCTGCACCTCATAAGGGCGGTTCATATTGAAGGTACCGGTGATACCATCGGGACGTTCGGTGACATTGGTATAGCCTCTGCCGGGGACATTACCCACGGCCTCGACTTTTTCGCCGAAAATCTCGGAGTACTTCTCCGGTGACATACCGAGAGCGACAATCTGCTCGAAGGAGAGCAGATAGCGGGTGATGCCCTTGGTATCCGAAGCGGTAAAAACGATAGTGATACCTCGTGATCTGCCCTCGCGGCAAAGTCTGCCGAACTTCTCGTGGTAAGCGCTGTAGCGTGTTTCATCGACGAAGGCGTTAAGGTTATCGATAATGAAGGTAGTATGAGGGATACCGGACTCGCCGGAAGCGAAGCTGGAGCTACCGAGGGTCTTGGTATTGGATTTAAGGATATTCTCGAGGATCTTGAACACGCGCTTAACGTACTCCTCATTGGAGTTATCGAAGTAAGCGGAAACGAGGGGCAAATCCCTGTAATCCAGCAAAGCGCCGCTGAAATCGAGGATAAAAATCTGTTCGGAATCCCTGCTGCATTTTTTATGCAGGCAGTTGATAAGAAGTTTAAGGAAATTAGTCTTACCGCTCATAGAGGAGCCGAACAGAGCGATATTTGAGCGGACGAGGTCAACGCAGAAATGGGGCTGCATCTGAACGATAGGAATATCGTACTGACCCAGATCGCATTTAACAGACAGCTCACTCATCAGCGTTCACTCCTTCCCATGGATTGATAGAATCGTTATCATAGATCTTAGACCTGAGGGGGTCCTGGAAAATATCCTGCGGACACTCATACTTACTGCTTAACTCGCCGATGATACCGACGATATATTTCAGCTGAGTATTCTCAGAGTTGACCTGTTTATTCTTTTTTCTGATGATCTCATTATCCTTGCTTGAGACGTAGAATTTATCGTCGAACCTGCCGGTATCGGAGACGAAGGTCATATTGACAGTAGGTTCGATATTGACATTTCTGTTAGCGCCGGTATAAGCGGACTGGAAGTACTCGTACCTGCTTCCGGTACCGACGAGGATATAAGCGCGGCCGTGACCGGGCATAGTAGCCGCAGCGGCATCGGTAGTACCGAGCATTTCCTTTGAAGCCTGTTTGGTAGCAACCTTCAGGCAGATCTTAGACTTGGTATTGACGCGAATATCGTCATTTATAGCGCCCTCGATATTCTGAGAGACGAGGATAATATGGAGACCGAGGGTACGACCGACGCGGGCGATAGTGGTAATCTCGGCGATAAAATCCACATCATCAGCCTCACTGGAGAAGCGTTTGAGCTCAGTGAACTCATCGACAACGAGAATGAGGTGAGAAAGAGGTTTGAGCCTGCTTATATCGCCATCGATATACTGGATCTGTTTCTGGTTATTACCATCGCGGATACCCTTGATGAGTTCATTTCTTTCCTGCTGACCATTGGGATCGCCATCGAGCTCATGGATGCGTTTGATTTTTCTGAGAACGCGGATATAAGCGTCCGTATTATCCACACCGAGTTCAGAGAGAATGATCTCACGTTTTTTGATCTCAGCGTTAAGGGATTCGAGGAAACGTTTCAGCATATAGACAGCGGAGATACCCTCACTTTCGCCGGCGGTATTGGTAACGGTACCGACGCAGTGGGGAAGGCTTCCGAGACGGTCTGAGAAGCCGCCGCCCTTCATATCGACGAGCATGAGGTTAAGGTCCATAGGCGAGTACTTCATACACAGACCGATGAGGTAAGTGATGATAGTCTCGGACTTACCCGAACCGGTAGTACCGGCAACGAGCATATGCGGACCGTCAGCATTTTCGTGGAGGTCGAGGTAAGTGATACCGTGTTCGTTCTTACCCATAGCGATCTTCAGGTCGCGGGTGACGTCATTTTTTCTCACATTATTCCAGTTATTCTCGATAACGCCCACGAGACCGCCGTTTTCTATGGATCTGTGATCGATATTATAGACGTCCTGACAGAGCTCGAAGAGAGTGACCATAGAAGGCACCTTACCGTTTTCAGCGATACGGGTATAATAGATAGAGCTGAGGCGGCGGAAAGCGAGAGTGAAGTCAGAGACGGGGTGCTGACGGGAGCCGTCAGCGTAGATATAGTCGTTATCGAAGTGGGTATATTCGATGATATTATCGGTAGTAGCGGCGCCGTCCTTTTTAGCGCTGTCATCGGTAAGACGGCTGAGGGTCTCATGGCTGAGCACATTATATCTGTTGCTGATCTTACGCTGATCCCTGTTGAGGTCAACGATACTGCCGCAGAATTTTGGCAGCATACCCTCCTCGCGGCAGATAAAGACGAAGGTCAGGCCGAGGGAGTTGACATACTCCTCCCCTTCCTTGGGAGCTTCGGGGATAAAGCGTGAGAAAGCGGACTCTTTAATATCGTAGTCGCACAGCACGAAGCAGACGATCTGAGTAAGTTTTTCCGGTTCACTGTCCTTATCGTCGTCACCGGCGGCATTTTTCTTACGTTCCGCCATGATTGACTGGAGCTGACTGAAAACATCGCCGGCGCTCTGCTTATCGAAAACGAACTGAGAGATATTATCGAAGAGTTCGTTTGTATGCGGCAGGAACATATAGTCGCTGACAATATCGTTCTGTCGGTCGAGGTTATTCTCCTTATCGAAGAGGAAGACCATCTGCAGGTCTTCGGGAGAGTGGTAATAAGCCAGTTCAAAGACGATGTGTTTAAGGAACTTATGGGAAATAACGGGATCGCTGGAAATGATGCCGAGGGTACCCATATTACGCAGGTCGATAAGCAGAGGAGGTTTTTTATTGGTAATGGGGTCGCGCATATATTTAAAGCCGGTGATCTCGCCGTCATTTTCCTGGCTATTGGCGAAGACATAAGGGAGGTCAGTGAGGAGGAACCTGTTACGGCTTTCCTTCTGAGTTTCCTTGACTTTAAGTTTTTTATTTTTCTTACCGGGAATATCAATAACGATATGAGGCAGACCCTCTTCTGGAGTTTCGAGGCGGTAATACACATCATTGAAGATCTCGTCCTTACGCTCTGCATTTATCTCGAAGAGCGACTTTATCTCATCGGAGATACCCAGAGAGATGCGCATGAAATCGTTATCATTCTGGGAACGTGAGAAAATAGAAGGAGCGATACCCGAGACTTTTTCAAAGAGGTCATTCATACCGGGGTAAACGCTGTTGAGGTAAGTGATCTCATCGCGCTGCCACTTAGTGATACGTTCGATGATACGGGAGATATAGTTCTCGTAATTAGTTTTCCATTCGCCGACGCCTTTTTTCAGATCTCTGCCCTGTTTGCGGAAGTTATACATAGAATTTACGGCAGAAACGAGGGGCATAGCGACAGTCATAGCCATCATGGAGTCATTCATAGCGGTGCTTGAAGTGAGCTTACTAATGACGAAGCGGACACCGAACATACCTGCCGCAGAGATAAAGGGAGGGATAAGCACATCGAGGAAGGAATTTTTCTTATCCTCAGGCATATCGCCGGCAGGGAGAATATCGATGACAGTAGGTTCGATGACATTAAGGCGGCGTGAGCTGATATTATACTCAAGGGTCTTATTATCGCGGAGAATGTAGGTCTTAGCGCGGTCCTGATCGTCGAAAAGGGCACGGACCTCAGGCACAATATCCTTATCGGTGATAAGGATCTGGCTTGAAGTGACGATACCGAGGCTGGATAGGGAAAGATCGGAGACTTTTTTGATCTTATCGTTATCCAGGGGATCCGCGACAGAATCGGTGATCCTGATCTGGTCGAACCTGCCCATGATAGTATAGAAGACGAGGAGGGTATCATGAGATCTGATATACTCATCGAAAAGGCGGAAGCAATCAGCGTCACTGAGTTCGGAAAGATCGTGGCAGTCGCTGCGGAGTTTTTTCAGGCCGTAGTACAGGCCCTGAATAAGCACACGCAGGGAAATATCCTTAATAACGAGGAAGGACATAGTACGCCCCTTGTCGCCGGACTCAAAGCGGACGGAGATAAGAATTTCGTTATTTTTCATTTATACCCCCTGAAAGATTAGAGAATCTGCTGAGGAGTGCCTCCTTATCAATAACGGGAGCGGACGCGCAGACAGCACCGGACTGATGAACAGTCACAGGCTCAGGCGGAGTAAATACCACATTATCCGGCGCAGCCACACACACACCGGAGAGCTGAGCGGAGTTATTGACATTCAACTTAAAGCTGCCCACATCGGGGCACTTGGCAACCACACCGTGCACCTCACTGATCTGATGCAGACCGGAGAGATCGATAGGATTGACCACCGGAGCGCTGACAGTTTTCGCGCATACAGAAACGTCACCAACAGCAGGCATAGAAACGCAGATCACCGGAGCATCAGCCACCACATGGGGCAGCTCGGAAACAGTGACATCTGGAACGGAAATATCAGCCGGAACGGGAGCGCACACATTAACTGCCGGAACAGCAGCATCAGGCGCAGCCGGAGGGGCAAAAGTGACATCAGGAGCCGCAACAGAGTGCACATCAGCGGTCTTGCTGAGCTTGAAAGCAGGAATATCAGCAACAACGGTATCAGGAGCAGCGACAGTGATCTCAGGCATAGAATTGAGTTCAGCCGGAGGGATACTAACGCTGACGGACACAGCCGAAGGAACGCAGACAGAAGGCATAGAGCTGATCTTATGCTGCTCCGTCATATTAACATTGACATCGGGAGCGGCAATCTGAGGAAAATTACCGGCAATAGCGACATTGACCTCCGCAGGTTTGAAAGAAATGCTGTCCATAGCAGGAAGCGGCACCTTACCGGCAGGCTTTACAGAGAAGCTGTTAAAGGATCGTATACTGTCTGAAGGGGAAGGCACAGAAACAGCTGGGAGAGCGGACATAGAGACTGGGCTGGGAGTGAAGTCATTTTTCAGCATTCTGAAGGCATTGAGACTGCGGCGCAGACCATCGGTAGCCGGAGCTGAAACAGCCGGAGCCTTATTGATATTGAAGCTCTTAACGTCAGCGTTTCTGAATTTTCTGATCCTTATCCTTGAGGGATGTACCTCAGGCATTTTCATCTGAGCCTGTTTTTCGAGGCGCTCAACGAAAGCGGCTCTTTTCTGGTACTCAGCGAGTTCAGCCTCATAGGCAGCCTTATCAGCAGCATTCAAGCGATCGATTTCCTTATCTGTAAGTATCCTGAAAGCCATGTAAAAAACCTCCTGAAAAAAACGAATGGTAAGAATAAGCTGTGCCGAACTGTCCGCAGAGGCAGGCAAAATGAGCCGTCTCTGCGGACAGTATCAGACAAAGCGAATTGTAGACGGATCAGCCTCTGATGCTTGCAGCGATCTGGCTGTCAACGTCCTCGAAGTTCTTGCGGTTACCCTCGAGAAGGTCGCTCATACCCTGGATCATACCGGGGATACCGTCAGTCTTGCTGGTAACGAAGTCCTTATAGCTCTTATTGAAGAGTTCGAGGAGAGCGTCCTTAGCATCGCCTTCCATATCAGCGATAGCATTTTTGAAAGCTGTCTCGAAAACCTCACCTGCGGTAGCGTACTTAGCGGCGAGATCACTGATGCTTGAAACAGCAGCAGAAACGTTAGCATTAACAATTTTACAATCAGCCATAATAATTAACTCCTTTCAAAATACAGATCAGGCCATAGCGCCGGGGTTCTTGTTACCCTGACCGAGCTGATCATCGACACCCTGATCCTCACCTGGGATCTGAGTCTTGATAGTCTCGCAGATCTCCTTGAGAGCGTCGAGCATCTTAGTAAGGTTCTCACCTACGTTGACAGCAACGTTATCGTCATAGAAGTCCTTGAATCCCTGTGCAGCAGCACCAGAAAAGCTTGAAGGGATAAGACCGCTGACAACGTCGCTGAGCTCAGTGTTGAGGCCAGAGACTGCAGTACGATAGTCCTCTATCGCATTTACAGCGGCTTCCATCATAGATTTAGAGATGTTGACAGTTCCAGTTGTTCCCATGTTTGGCATAATAAATTACCTCCTAAATAATATTGCTTAATTCTTCAAAACCTGTAAAGACGTCCTTATAGTAGCCATTTCCGATAATCAGGTCAAGGGTTTCGGAAATATGGCCTACCACGAGGGACATATTCTCAACAGGCTTCAGAAGTACATCTTTAGCCTCCAGCTCCACCTCACGGCCAGCTGGGGTATCCATAGCTGAAGAGAGCTGATCGTACATACGCTCCAGTTTAGTTTTAAGGGCTTCTGTACGGGTTTTCAGTGCGCGCATATCAGCGGCAGCCGAATTAAATTTTTCCTCATCGACGATGAGGTCTTCACTAAGCCAAGCCATTATGAATCACCTCCGGCTTTAGCAGAAATGATCTGTTCTCTGAGGGGTTTAGCGAGCTCATCAGAGAGCATACCGCAGAGCTTCTCAGCATCATCGAACTGACCCAGATCGATAAGGCACTGAATACGGAAAGAGACGGCCATAAGGTCGGAAGGATCCTTTATCATAGAATTGCGGAGGAATCTCAGGAGTGACTGATATTCATCCTTATAATTCGGATCACCCTCATCCTTCAAAGCCTTAACGAGGCTGTACTTACCGACATACTTATTATGTTGTTCAGTACTGTTAGCCAGTTTAGAAGCATAAGTTTTGATATGTGGAATATCCTTTTTGAGTGTATACGCAGAAAGGTAGAGTCTGAAGAGCTGATCCTGTTTTTCCTGATCGAAAACGACCTTAGCGCCGTCATCGATACGGTAAGTATCCGCAGGAGACTCAGGCTCAGCAGCCAGCGGAGTGAGTTGTTCCTCAGCACCGGAGGAAGACCTGACGGTTTTGCGTGTCATCTCCCTGCCCATAGCTTCAAGGCGTCTGTCGCCGTACTTACGTCTGACGGCATCGATAGCGTGAGCGATCTCACGTTCGCTGGGTCGTGAAGCGGTACGGACATCAATATCAGGTCTCTCGATGACAGAGAAGCCTTCGTTATATGAGACAGCCGGATTTTCAGCTGCATGGAGACAATTAAGGGCCATATCGGCATTTTCGAGCTGGACATAGATCTCAGCGGCATTAAGGTAAGCCGCAGTGGCGTCCTCAGCGGAAGGGTGGAGAACGCAGAGGCTGTCGTTGATCTTACGGACAGCATCGAGGAGATGGTTAGGATCCCCGTCCAGTTTAAAGCGGGCATTCTGGTAAGCGACCCAATCTGCGAAAATATCGGCAGTAGGCTTAGCGAAGCATTCAGCGCGGTCGAGTTCCTTCTCAGCCTCCTCGAGGCGATCCTCCTGCAGGATGATATTGAAGGCGATCCTGTAGCCGAGGTATTCAGTAGGAGCGACGATCTTCATCTGATTAGCGACCTCGATACCGGCGGAAGTCTGACCGCTCATGCTGTAGCTGAGAGCTTTACGCTGGAGAATATCCATATCGATGCCGATAATTTTTTCGGCCTTGATGAAATTGATGATAGCGTCGTCGAACTTACGAAGATCGAAGCAGAGCATAGCGACAATCTTATAGAGCTGACCGACAACATTGGGGCTGCAGCCGACCTCATCAGCCTTAGCGAACATAGCGAGGGCATCAGCGGCCTTATTATCGGTAGCATAAGCGTAAGCGAGGTTGAAGTATCTGTCGCCCTTATCGGGCTCACACTCGACAGCTTTTTTGTAAGCGTCGATAGCAGCGGAGTAATCCGCAGCCGACATATAAGCATTACCGGCGCACTGAAAAGCGTCAGCGTTTTTATTATCGAGCTCGATAGCATTTTTGGCAAGTGAGAGAGCCTCCTTATACTTACCCTGCATAAAAGCGAACCGTGAGTCCGCGATGAGCATATCGACATTTTCGTTAAGATTAGCCATTATAAGCAAAGACCTCCTGACATAATAGAGTAGAGCAGATCACACGATCCAGCCGTTAGCTTTAAGGAACTTATCGGGAATACGCAGTTCGAGCTGCTGCATTACATCGGCGAAGAAGGAATTAAGGTCCGTATCTGAGAGGCAGTGTCTGCCGCTGACGATAGAAATAGTATCCTGTCTTCCGGATTCGATATAGCAGCCGATAATATCCGATTCGCACTGAAAAACGACTGAGAAGAAATTATAAGCAACGAAGCCGATTTTAAACTGTCTGTGATCCTTATCGTCAACAACATCAAACACCTTAGGAGTACCGATCCTGTTGCCGAAAGCATCTTTAATAGTATTGCAGACATCGATCGCTTTCTGTTGAGTATCATTAAGAACCATAAAAAAACAACTCCTGAAATAAGAATAAAGAATATATAGCAGTTATAGAAAACGCACCCGGATCATTTCTGATCAACAAAAGGCTTTAAAATAGTCCAGAGCTCATCAGAAGCGGCCTCAAAAGGGGCATTGAGAGCCATACGTTTCTCGAAATCGTCGTCCCACACATAGAACTCAGAGAGACCGGCTTTACCGCAGAACAACGATCTGTAGCAGCGGATCAGATTTTCAGATTTAGCATCATCGTCCAGATCGGACCTGAGCATATCTATCGTATCCCTGACCAGAAGCAGCTGATTTCTGACGGAGCTGTCGCCGTATTCAGAGAGGAAGGAATCGATAAAGACAAAGAGTTCGCAGATCCTGTTAAGATCCATAACATCAATAACCTTTCAGATTAATAAACAATAAGCAGCTATAGCGGAAACATCAATCAGACAAGGTATCAAGCATGAATCTCAGAGCCTCGTCTTCGGTATCAAAAAACTTGTTTGTAGTTTTGTTACCGCGCTCAGAGTAATAAACATTCCATTTTCCGTCAACGGGAACGATGTTAAACCTTTCATCATCGCGCCCGGTACCGGAAAGATTATAGAGAAAATCCGGGATATGCTTTTTCTTAGCCAATTTAACAAATTCCTTTTTATCCATAAAGCACTCCTTGAGAAAAAAGAATTGATCTGTAACCGGAACGTATGATTATTTGTAAACGATATTAAGGCTGCAAGAAAAGCTTCTTGGGTCAAAAGAAGACTCAATGCTTCCCCAGCTGAAATAGTTTTTATCTGAAAGGCCATGATCTTTCAGAATAGAGTCATGAAGCAGCTTTCTTTCGGACTCTCTTTCATAAGGAATATCAATATCGACGCAGTAAAGAGAGATAAGATAGAGCATACCATTCCGGAACATGATGCTGACCTTAAACCTGTTATTATCTATGCAGCATACCTTGTCAAGGTAGATCATTCTCACGCCGTCCTGACCGGAATACAGCGAAGTATTCTTGAAATCTCCGAAACTGAATCCTGGTGAGAAAGTAATGCCATCTATAGAAATAACTCCATTTTTCCAATCCATAATAGTTTTATTCAGACAAGGTATCAAGCATATATCTCAAAGCCTCGTCTTCGGTATCAAAAAACTTGTTTGTAGTTTTGTTACCGCGCTCAGAGTAATAAACATTCCATTTTCCGTCAACAAAAACGATGTTAAATCTTTCATCATCGCGGCCTTTTCCATCAAGATTATACAAGAAATTTGGTATACCTCTTTTTTTGGCCATTTTAACAAATTCTTTTTTATCCATTTTTTACTCCTTAGAAAAAGATTTCTTTTAAGACACCTGATTTTAACAGTTCATTTACAGTTTTAGGCAGTTCATATTGTATTCCACCGCCAGGCTGTCCAAAAGCAGCTGCTATTTCTGATGATGTTACTCCATCAATATCCTGAACGACCATATATCTATGATACGCCCATGAATTGTCTTCATAAGGAAGTGCGCGTTGTTCAAATGGTATTCCGGCCGGTGAAGTATATTTTCCGAATTTTGAACCATATCTATCAATAATGGTTCCTTGACTAATTGTTTGATTATCCGCAACAGTGCCCGGAACTCTACCATTATTAGGAGCCTGATCCCAATCAATGGAGCCGTCCGATTTAAGGAAGCTCGGATCACTGACCTTCATCTGTGACTTCAGATGCAGCATACCGCCTGTAGCACCACCTGCAAGAGCACCGGAAAGAGCGCCGGTAAAGCCACTTATTAAAATATCATCTGCTGAACCTTTAAGTGTACCATGATCAATAAGGTAATCAACGGTTGTTACAGCCATATTTGATACACCCGAAGAAATAGCGCCAATACCTGCACCTCGTGCAACACTGCCCCAGAAAGTAGCAGCCGGACCGATAGCAAAACCGAGTCCACCTGTGATAGCACCACCTATGGCGCCGCTGATAACACCATCGAAAGCGCCGTTTTCAAAGCCGTCCCAGAAGGAACCGCCTTTCACGGCGCTCATGATCCCTCCGGAGACGCCGCCGATAACAGCGCCGAAAATAGCGCCCCAGCAAGCACCTGCAAGGATCACAGCACCAATACCCGAACCGATACCGGAGAAAAGAAGAGCTACTGCAACGACCACAACAACAGCTGTAACGATGATCTTCCAGTGTTCTTTGCACCAATCGCAGGCAGAATCGACGGTATCGCAGATCTTCTCCCAACGGCGCTGCCACTTACTTTTTTCGCAGTCCGGCTTGAGGTAGCCGTAAGTGGTATAGAAATCGTCCTTAGCGCGGTTTATCTCACTTTTCGCGGAGCCGTCCCTGCCGGTAGCGACACCGATGAACTCATCGAGCTTATTATTGAGGCGCTGAAGATCGCCGATCTTTTCCTTTTCCGTTTTAGAAGAGGAGCTGATGCAATCCACGGTAGACTGCATATTGCAGGTCGAGCTGTCCACGCCCTGAAGGGTAGTTTTCAGGGAATCCAGCTGTCCGTCCAGACCGCTGAGTGAACTGATCATGCTGCTGATGAGGCCTCCTGCGCTGTTCAGCTTGTCTTTATACAATGAAATTGTTGACATATTGACCCCCGTTCTGCTTAGTTTTATCTAAGTAACTATTTTTTGGACTCAGTCCTGATTTTTCATGGTATGTGCTGTTATTACCGTAAAACTTCTTGCATTTATAGTAAGTCTGATCCCTTTGCTTTCGCAATACCAGTTCTTACCCTTTCTGTATATACCGCAGTCCGGTCTGAGTACCAGTTTTCTGCAATATTCCACTATATCTGCATCTGTTATGCCTGTATTCTTTCTTATCCTGACCACGCCCGCTTCTGTTGTGTGGAGCTTGTCCGCGTTATCGGTCAGTTCCATTTTATCACACATTCAACACCATTCTTTCAGATGTTTATCACATTTCTCAGTCTTCCATATGGCGCTTGTGATATGCCATATCTATCGCTGCACTGTTCATGGTCCCGATACAGTCGGATACCCTTCCGGAAAGATAACGCTCACGGCTCTTTCCGTCCTCCAGCTCGGTTTTCAGCTGGCTTATCTTTCCTGCAACTGTTTCTATATGAGCTGACATATCGCTCTTCGTTCTTTTCAGCGATTCAAATGCACTGCTGATCGAACTCTTCGACGACCTGTTCTTCTCATCAAATACCGTATCAAGACTTTTCAGCGATGCCGCACTTGATGTGCCTATTGCAAGAAGTCCGTCTGATGCCTCGGTCAGCTTTGATTCCGCATCCTTTATGCCCGCACTGATCCCTTCATCATTCTTGATGCTCTTCTCGATCTCGTCATAAGACTCCACAAAACGCTTATGCTCTGACTCTGCTTCGTTGATCTCATTTATCAGATGCCAGCGCCTGTTCTGAATGTCACTGATCTCATTCTCTGCGCATCTTTTTTCATAACACGCATCTTCATACCTGCGCTTTGCTGCATAATAGTCCTCCTCATGTCTTCTCTGCTCGGGAGTCATTTGTCCGCACCTCCATATTCATTATTTATATCACTGATAACAAGTTTTCACATTATTATCACTTTATTACAAGTATTCCTTTAGATCACATTATCAATTTTATCATAACTCCCAAGTATTGTCAATCGATTTCACCAGAAATTCACAATAATCGGGCATTCCATTTCTTAATCGGCAATATTTGTGATTTTTTAGAACCTGTCCACATAGGGATTCATGCACGTCTTTTCGTCAAATTTTGCCGGTGACTGCGTTAAAAATCCTTGAAGGGC
>CADBNS010000214.1 GCA_902796065.1 Ruminococcus flavefaciens | reverse complement strand
TGAGTCATTCGGCTACAACGAGGATCAGATCGTTTCTTCTGACGTTATCGGCATGAGATACGGTTCACTCTTCGATGCAACTCAGACAATGGTTTCTGAGATCGGTGACGGTCTGTACGAGGTACAGGTTGTTTCATGGTACGACAATGAGAACTCTTACACATCACAGATGGTAAGAACTATCAAGTACTTCGCAGAGCTCGGCTAATCTTTAACCGGACATACTTAATAATTAAAGGGTACTTTTCGGAGTACCCTTTTTGTTATGCTAAGATGTGTATAAAAAACCACAGCATTTCCGGAACAGAAACGCTGTGGTTTATCATTATGCAGCCTTTTCTACAGGCTTGTCAAATAATTTTTTCACTATCGGAATGAACATTCCTCCGCAGGCATTGCCAAGAGCTACCATTAATATATAAACAAATCCCCTGACTGAAGCTCCGGCAGCAAACATATAGAAGCAATCCGCAACGGAATGGTTGAATCCGCAGTAGATGAACAGCATTACCGGAATAGCTGTACCAAAAACATAGGACATATCGCTTCCGCACTTCTTGCATCGCTTGCCATTGTCAACAGCCAGATACATCAGCAGTCCGCAGAAAATCCCCATCACGAACTGACTCAGCACCGCATCACCGGTCTTTGCAGCCATACACGCCGCCGCATTCTCATGCACCTTTGCTCCGATACGTGTCAGGCTGACCAGAAGCGCCGCCAGACCGGTACCGATCACATTTCCCAGCAGCGTTATCAGCACCTCTCTTATATATATTGGCTTATTCTCCGGAATATAGCCAACCTTGCCGGTATACAGGGCAAAACCGCACTGTATTATAGTGAACAGACCAAAGCTGAACATCAGTCCGCCGAGGTACTTATTATCAACGACCATATAGACAATGCCGCCCACGCCGATCATTAATCCGGACAGCACCGCCTTAGCCAGAATACTTTTGAAAGACTCAGTTTTCATCGAAAAACTCCTTGTTAGCTGAAATTAACCTTATATATTATATCACCCTGTGAAAACATTGTCAATATCATTTGTTGCTTTTCTGTCAATCTTTTTTGATCCATATTTGCTCTCAGCTATTTACTTTTTCGGTGAAAAATGATATAATAATGTGTCAGATAGTTACTTTATGGAGGTCTTACCTATGAGTTTTTCCCCAAAAGAGATATTGAATTTCGTGGTTGAGAACGATGTTAAATTTATTCGCCTTACATTCTGTGATACCTTCGGCAACCTGAAAAACGTTGCGATCATGCCAAACGAACTCCAGCGCGCTTTCACCAACGGTATCCCATTTGATGCTTCCTACTTCGACAGCAGCTGTTCAGACCTGCTTCTTTTTCCCGATATATCCACACTGTCAGTACTCCCGTGGAGACCTAAGTCCGGCAGAGTTGTACGCTTCTTCTGCAGTCTCAAAAATCCGGACGGCTCCGACTATGTGGGAGATATGCGCAGCGATCTCATAAACTATATCAATTCGCTGAGACTTGACGGTTTTTCCTGCGAAATGAGTACAAAATGCGAGTTCTACCTTTTTGAGCTTGACGAAAACGGCAATCCCACCAAAACTCCCCATGACCACGGCAGCTACCTTGATGTTGCTCCGCTGGATAAGTGCGAGAACGCAAGGCGTGAGATATGTCTTTCTCTTGAGGAAATGGGACTTAACCCCAAAAGCTCATGCCATAAGCACGGTCCGGGACAGAATGAGATCGAATTCCGCGAAAACGAGCCTGTAACTGCCGCAGATGATATGGTGCACTACAAGACAGTAGTTAAATCAATTGCCGCACAGAACGGACTTTTCGCCTCTTTCATGCCCAAGCCTCTGCCCAATGAGCACGGCAGCGCACTGAGTATCTCTCTCAGTCTCAGAAAGAACGGCGAGGACATATTCGGCTCAGATACAGAGACCATGTCCCATGAGGGAAAATGTTTCATCTCCGGAGTTCTCAATCGTATCCGCGAGATCACAGCCTTCCTCAATACTACAATAAATTCCTACGAGCGCCTCGGAATCGGCTATGCGCCAAAGTACGTCAACTGGTCATACGAGAACCGATCGCAGCTCATACGTATCCCCTGCGCCGGCGGAAGCTCTCCGCGTATTGAACTGCGCTCCGCAGACGCCTGCTGTAACCCGTATATTGCATTCAAACTGCTGCTGGCTGCCGGAATAGAGGGAATACGCTCCGGAGACTGCTCCCTCATGGACACCACAATGAAAACAGGAGGTGCTCCGGTGGGCTACGAGCCGCTTCCCCACACACTGGACGAGGCGCTGGATATTGCCAAACGCAGCAGCTTCGTGAAAGACACTCTGCCGGAGAAGATACGCCAGTGTGTTTATGCCGACATTGAAAAGCAGCTCCAGGAATTCATGCTGGCAGCCGACAAGGAAGCCTTCTGCGACAAGAAATACTTCAAGATCAACTGACGGAGCGTGAACCACCATGAACAGAGCGATAATAGTTTCCCAGTCCGGAGAGTCTGCGGGAGTGATCGAGCAGACCCTCAGGAACTTCGGCTGCGGAAAGGTAGTAACGCTGACCAGCGGCAGCGAGGCGCGGCGTATGATAAAGAATGACGCTGAACCGGATATAATCATCATCAACGCTCCCCTTCCGGACGAATTCGGTCAGGAGCTCGCAGAGATGGCAGCTGAGACTACCTCAGCAAGCATCATAATGATATGTCTGAACGATATTGCCGATGACATAGCTGACAGAGTATCAGATTTCGGCATCAACGTTATATCAAGACCGCTGAACCGTCAGCTCCTTGAACGGACAGTTAAGCTGGCAGATGCCAACAGACTGCGTATGCTGGGACTGAAAAAGGAAAACGATGAACTGCTGACACGCATAGACGAAATGAGGCTCATAAACAGAGCGAAATCCACGCTGATGAAGTATCTGAAATTCACTGAGCCGCAAGCTCACAAGTACATCGAAAAGCAGGCGATGAACACCCGCCAGACAAGGAAAGAAGTAGCTATGCGTATCCTGGCTACATATGAACGGTAGTATACACAGGTACTGACTGCGGTACCTGTGTTATTTTTTTGATATACACTAATCTCAGATGCGCTGAACCGGACTATGCAAAGACGAACGATGTCAAAAAATTACCATAACAATTAAAAAAATCGTATATTTTTCAAATGAAAACATTTATAATAGTCACAAAAGGAGGTCTTTGTATGAAAATATTTGAAGGCTTTGAAAAAGGAATAAATCTCGGCGGCTGGCTCTCTCAGTGCTGCCATACTCCGGAACATTATAGGTCCTTTATAGGCGAGGACGACATCCGCAGTCTCTCAGAGTGGAACATCGACCATATCCGCGTACCGGTCGACTATGAGCTCTTTGAGGCTCCCGACGGCAGCTTCATTGCCGATGGCTTCGCAATTATCCATAAAACTGCTCAGTGGTGCAGGAAGTACGGTCTGAACATGATACTCGACCTGCATAAGACTGCCGGATTCTCCTTCGATTCCGGAGAGAATGAGACCGGATTCTTCGGATCGGAGGCTCTGCAGGAGAGATTCTACCGTCTGTGGGTAAAAATGGCTGAGGAGTTCGGACAGTATAAGGATCTCATGGCATTTGAGCTGCTCAACGAGATAACGGACAAGGAGTTCAGTCCCATATGGAACCGCATCGCAGCAGAGTGCATTCGCCGAATCCGCAGCATTTGTCCCGATGTTTACATACTTGTTGGCGGCTACTGGAACAACTGCGTACTGGCTCTGAGCGATATAGATATACCTGTCGATGAGCACATAGTCTACAACTTCCATTGCTATGAGCCGCTCATATTCACCCATCAGGGCGCACAGTGGATAGACGGTATGCCTGTGGACTTCAAAATGAGTTTTCCGGAGTCCAAGGAGAAATACTCCGCAGCAGTCGAAAAGCTCCACCTCTCAACACTGGAACTTGTCAACTCAATGGAGATCTCAGAGGTCGACGGACAGATATTCGACCTGCTTTTCGGGAAGGCAGCTGCAATTGCAGAGAAGAATAATGTTCCGCTGTACTGCGGTGAGTTCGGAGTTATAGATTCTGCTGACAGCAAGAGCACATCTGCCTGGTACAAGGCAATAACCGACTCTTTCCGTAAATACGGCATTGGTCACGCTGCGTGGAGCTACAAAAAAATGGATTTCGGCATCTCAGACAGTGAACCATCACTCTGTGCTGCGATAAAAAGTTATCTCTGAGCTATATAAATTACATATCATTTTATTAAATATAAATATACCACTCCATTTTTCACCGTATCATTTAATTAAATCACCGTGTTTTTTGCAAATTTAATCTCTAACTGCACTATAATCTTCATTTTTTTATTATTTCGTGTACAAAAGAGTACAAAAAATCATTGACAACAAAAATTAAATTATGTATAATTAATTAAGTAGATACTGTATCTATAGATATAGAAGAGGAGTGATTATTATGAACATCAAAAAGGTCACGGATGCTATGGCTGCTGTTGCCTGCCTGGGTGCAAGCTTTACTGTATTCCCGGCAGCTCCTACAGCAAAGGCTGATGCGGCAGTCGTAATCGACACATCCACCACCTATCAGACGATACGCGGTTTCGGAGGAATCAACCTTCCCGAATGGGCTGGTTCTGACCTGACATCTGCTCAGGTACAGAAGGCTTTCGGCAACGGACCTGATGAACTGGGCCTCACTATCCTGCGTATCTATGTCAGCGATGACAGCAATGCCTGGGGAACTGCTGTCCCGACTGCTCTCGCAGCACAGAAAATGGGCGCAACTGTCTTCGCATCACCGTGGAACCCTCCTACAAGCATGAGGGAAACTTTCACCCGCAATGGTGTAGGCAACCAGCGCAGGCTGAAAAAATCATCCTACGGCGACTACGCAAAGCACCTCAACAACTACGTCAAGTTCATGGAGAGCAAGGGCGTTAACCTCTACTCCATCTCCATTCAGAATGAGCCTGACTACGGCTCAGAGTGGACATGGTGGACCGCCGACGAGTGCGTGGACTTTCTTGCTAACTATGGAAGCCAGGTAACTGCCGGTACAAAGGCAAAGCTCATGTCTCCCGAGACATTCCAGTACAACAAGGAGTACTACAACAAGATACTCAACAACTCAAAGGCTAACTCAGTTGTTGACCTCTTCGGTACTCATTTCTACGGTACCCAGCGCAGTCAGATGGACTTCCCTGCCCTCGAAAACAGCGGCAAGGACATCTGGATGACTGAGGTATACGTTCCCAACAGCGATCAGGATTCTGCTGACCGCTGGCCTGAGGCTCTTCAGGTATCTGAGAATATCCACAACGGCTTAGTAGTCGGCAATATGAACGCATATGTATGGTGGTTCATCCGCCGTCACTACAGTCCGATGAAGGAAAACGGCAATATCTCCAAGCGCGGCTACTGCATGGCTCAGTACAGCAAGTTCGTTCGTCCCGGTGACGTAAGGATCAGCGCTACAGAGCAGCCGGAGTCCAACATCTACGTTTCTGCTTACAAGAACAGCGGCGATAAGGTAACGGTCGTTGCCGTAAACAAGGGCACAACACAGACAGTCGAGAACTTCACTCTCAAGAAGGGCGAGACTATCGAGAATGTTGACCGCTATCGTACATCAGCTAACGAGAACCTTGCTGTTACTGAGAGCATGGACTTCTCAGGCAGCGGCTTCTACGCTTCACTCCCTGCACAGAGCGTTTCTACGTTCGTGATCGACCTTGCAGGAAACGGCAGCTCAACACAGCAGCCTGCAACTGAGCCTGCAACTCAGAAGCCTACATCAGCTCCTGTTACCGCGGATGCTGACGGCTATTTCTTCCACGACACATTTGAAAACGGCCTCGGCGACTGGGAAGCAAGAGGTTCCGTTGACACAGAAAAGACCAATAACGCTTACTCCGGCAGCGGTGCAGCGATGGTTTCCGGAAGAACATCAGCATGGAACGGTATCCAGAAGTCACTGGACACATCAACATTCGTTCCCGGCAATTCATACAGCTTCAGCGTAAATGCACTCGCATCTACAGCTGAGACCTTCATGCTTTCATTACAGTATGTCGATGCTTCCGGCGAGACAAACTACAGCCATATCGCTACAGCACAGTCAGAGGCCGGACAGTGGGTACAGCTTGCAAATAAGAGCTACAAGATACCATCAGGCGCAAGTGATCTCCACCTCTATGTTGAGACAGAAGATTCCACATCTGATTTCAGCATCGATGAAGCTATCGTTGCAAAGGATGGTACATCGATCTCCGGCGCTCAGCCTGTAAAGCTCATTATTGGCGATGTTACCTGCGACGGCGTTGTAAACGCATTTGATATGGCAGCTCTTCGCAGCGGACTTGTATCCGGAGAGTTCAGCAGCACAACTGCAAAGAAGGCAGCTGACGTTGACGAAAACGGCACAGTTGAGATCGCAGATGCTATTCAGCTGGAGAGCTTCCTTCTTCACAAGATAAGCGCATTCACAAAGGCTGAGAAGCCAGCTCCTTCCATTGACTCCAGCAAGTGGGACAACTACAAGGAGACCGCTTCTTCGCAGTATATCGACTTCTACAAGAGTTCTATCAAGAACTTCGGCAACACCCACAGACTTGTCAACAAGCTGGCAGCAGCTGAACAGGGCGAGTCACTGACAGTTGCTTACCTCGGCGGTTCTATCACTGAGGGCAAGAACTACACCTCACCGTTCTCCAGCTATATCAAAGATACATTCGCTAAGGGCAGCTTCAAGGAAGTAAACGCAGGCCTCTCAGGTACATCATCTGTAGTTGGTCTCGTCCGCAGCGAGCAGGAGATCGTTTCACAGAATCCTGACATCATCTTCCTTGAATTCTCTGTTAACGACCATGAGGACATACTCTACAAGAAGTGCTTTGAGAGCTGCGTAAAGAAGTTCTTATCACTTCCAAACGATCCGGCTGTTATCATCCTTATCACACGCGCAAAGGGCGGATTCTCCAGCCAGAGCCAGATGGCTCCTATCGGAACCAACTATGATATTCCTGTTATCAGCATGGACGATGCCCTTACAAAGGCATTCAACAGCGGATTCCTCAGTGCAGGCGACTACTACACAGACGAGTATCACCCGCATCAGAAGGGCGGTCAGCTCTTCGCTGACTGTATGTCATACTACGTTCGTCAGGCTATGAAGTCTGAGCACTACTCCGACAGCTATACTATCCCCACAAAGACAGTATACGGTACAGAGTACGAGACCTGCGTGAATATGACACCTTCACAGCTCCAGAACTTCAACTTAGGTTCATGGAAGCAGGGCAGCGGATACAATGGAAATAAGGCTCTGAGCTACTCACTGACAGCCGGCAGCGGTGCTCCGCTGACATTCAGCACTACCGGCAAGGGACTTATCGTTGTATTCAAGGCTAACTCATCCGGCATGGGCAGCGTAGATGTTACTGTTAATGGCAAGACCACAAAGATCAACGGCAACAAGCAGTACACATGGGGCGGTCCTGATGCTGAGCTTGGCTACTACCAGAACACATCCGGACAGCTTGATGTTTCCATCTCAGGAAGCAACTTCACTATCTGGGGACTTGGCGTAGTTAAATAATATCACTACATAATTAAAAGAGCTTCTGTATTTCGGTACAGAAGCTCTGTTTTTTATTTCAGACTGATGTAATAGGGACAGATATTCGCGTAAGTGCCGTCCTTCATGCGGAAACCGTCAGGAATCGTGCCAAGCTGAGTGAATCCAATTCGTTCATAGAGATGACGGGCGTGAATGTTGGACTCAACAACAGCGTTGAACTGGAGTACGCCGAATCCATGCTCCTTAGCCTGTTTAATGCAGTCCAGCACAAGCTGCTCACCGATATGAAGCCCACGACTGACGGAGCTTACTGCATAGCTGGCATTGCAGATGTGTCCGCAGCGTCCGACATTATTCGGGTGGAGTATGTATAGTCCCAAAACAGTGCCGGAATCGTCCTTAGCGACACCGCAAAAGGTCTGAGAAGCAAAGAATTCCCCGCCGCTCTGAGTATCGAGAAGCTCCTCCTGTGGAAAAGCCACGCCCTCTTCAACGACCTCATTCCAGATTCTTATAATAGCCGACAGATCATCAGCTGAATACTTTTCGACACATATCATCTCTGAACAAACTCCTTCTTCACGATAAGTATTTCCTCTTTATCGCGCAGTTCGGTGCCATCGAATCCAAGACGCACGATATAGGGCATGAAGTCGATGATCCGCAGAAAACCGTCAAGTCCGAAGCTGTTGTCGTAATAGTGGAGTATTGAACTCAGCGCAGTTCCGTGGGTTCCGATGATGATACTCTCATCCTCATGGCTCCGGAGCAGATCATTCAGAGCCTCGATATTGCGCTTCATGACTGATCCGATGCTTTCACCGTCCGGTTCAGAGTAGTCAAGGTTCTCCCAGCGCTTGCGGAACATTTCCATATTATTGCTGTTTCTTCCGCTTTCGCGCTCACGCAGGCGTATATCCGTGTCAATAGTCAGTCCGTGTTCAAGAGCGCACTGCTTTATCGTGTCGATACTGCGGCGATATGGACTGCACAGGGCATAGTCCAGCTTCACATCACGCAGAGCACGTACAACCTCAGCAGTATCGCGCATACCCTCCTCAGTAAGCGGACGGGCAGAGGGATCGGCGCAGGAGTAATCCGGCTGAGCATGACGTACAAAGTAAATATTAGTCATTATAGTCTCTCCTTGAAATCGTCGTAGCCGAAGCTGCGGAGCTTCGCAAGGCTTCCGTCAGCCTTGAGCAGCATAATAGCAGGCAGCGGCATACCGTTGAATGTATTGTTCTTGACCATGGAATAGATAGCCATATCACCGAAAACCAGCCTGTCGCCGATATTCAGCGGCTCATCGAAGGAGTACTCCCCTATCACATCGCCGGCAAGACAGGTCTGTGAACCGAGGCGGTAGGAGTACTTTTTCTCTCCGGACTCACCTGAGCCGAAAAGCGGCGGTCTGTAGGGCATTTCAAGCACATCTGGCATATGGCAGGCAGCTGAGGTGTCAAGGATAGCAATGGGCATATCATTTTTCGTGATGTCCAGCACCTCCGTCACGAGGTAACCGGCATTGAGGGCAATAGCCTCACCGGGTTCAAGGAACACCTCCAGTCCGTACTTGTCCTGTAACCGCTTTATGCAGCGTTCCAGCCGCGGAATATCGTAGTCCTCACGGGTGATATGGTGACCTCCGCCCATATTGATCCACTCCATGCGGCTGAGCACATCACCGAAGCGTTCCTCGACCGCATCGAGGGTAGACTCCAGATCATCGGAGTTCTGTTCGCAGAGCGTATGGAAATGCAGACCTGTAACGCCGTCCAGATCGTCGCGCAAAAAATTACTCTGAGTAATACCAAGCCGTGATTTTACAGAACACGGATCATAGATCTCGTGACCCTCCTGAGTGGAGTGTTCCGGGTTGATACGAAGGCCGATTTTCTTGCCGGCAGAGAGTACCTTATCCCTGTAGCGGTCCAGCTGAGAGAAGGAATTGAAGATAATGTGACCACAATAACTGATGATCTCATCGATCTCGTCAGCGCGGTAAGCGGCAGAGAAAACATGGTTCTCCTTACCCATTTCCTCGAAGCCTAATTTGGCTTCAAACAGGCCGCTGCAGGCTGTTCCGCTGAGGTATTCACCTATGAGCGGATATAGATGATAGCAGGAAAAAGCCTTCTGTGCCAGGAGTATCCTGCACCCTGTTCTTTCCTGAACTCCGCTGAGTATCCTGAGGTTGCGTATGAGCTTCTCCTCATCGATGACATAACACGGAGATGGAACCTTTGTTTTATCAATCATATTTTCACCTCGTTAAAATTCACGCTAAATTTACAATTTATTGTTGAAAATAGTTTATATTTATGTTAAACTGGTTGTATAATATTTTTTGATGGACCAATGACTCACTTCGTTCAGACACAGAAAGACTTGAGTCCTGTCAGGACACGTTCGGTGCAGAGCGTGTCATGCAGAGTTGATATGACCCTGTCTTTTGTATCTGTTCGCTTGATGAGCCAGCATCAAAGCAAAAACGGAGGATAATCATGAATCTGCAATCTATAGTAACGACCAACGTAACAGGTCTTGCTATCCTTATCATTCTTATGATAAGCAGTTATCTTGTCCGAAACCGCCGGCATCTCAGCGACAAACTGTTCACGGCGATGATAATGATAACTGCTGGTGGGTGCACTATAGAGACGATCGGTTTTTTGTGTGACGGAAAGATATTCCCTCTGTGCTATCCGGTCTATATGCTGCTCAACAGCCTGCTGTACATATCAGTACTGGCAGTTACATTCCTATGGTGGATGTACGTAGACCTGCGGCTATATCACAGCCGCGAGCGCATCAGGCGATACTGGCGCTTCGCATTCATCCCGACTCTGCTGGGAATGATCGGAGTTGTCATAAATTTCCGCTGGCAGATCTTTTTCACTATCGATGAAAGTATGATCTATCACAGAAAGCCCCTCGGGTACCTTTATACAGTACTCGCACTCATCAACCTTGCCGGAAGCATAGTTGTACGGCAGAGGTTCTATAAGAATTATGGCAAGACATTTTTCTTTCCCATCTTTATGTTTCTGGCTCCTGTATTCATAGGATGTTCGGTACAGTTATTCGTGTACGGCATCTCGGTTGCGTGGAGCTCAGTATCACTGGGTCTTGTGGGAATATATATGACGCTTCAGAACGAGCTGTCATACATCGATCCGCTAACCAGACTGTACAACAGAAACTATCTGACCCACATACTAAGTGACATTGCAAGAAGGCAGGAACGTGCCGGAGGAATAATCATCGACCTTGACTACTTCAAGGACATCAATGACACATTCGGCCATACAACAGGAGATGCAGCATTAGTTGAAGCTGCAAACATAATCAACAGCTCAGTACCGGAGGAAGCGATAACAGTCCGATATGCCGGTGACGAGTTCATAGTGATACTGCGTGATGCATCTGCATCGGCTATCGAAGAGCTTGTTCACAACATACGTCTGTCTGTAGAGCATTTCAACAGCTCAGACCTTCATCCCTACAAGCTGTCATTCTCCATCGGATACAGCATATTCTCAGACGGACAACCGGATCAGTTCCTTAATGAGATGGATAAGTATATGTATGCTGAAAAGAAAATGAAGCATTGTCGTTCAGCCATGCGCGCCTGAACACTGATCGCCTTAAAATACCGGACGGACCACAGATCCATCCGGTATTTTTATATTTCCTTGAACCATTCCAGCTCGCCTGCCGGTACTTTCCTGTACTCACCTGCATTTTCGCCCTGACGGAGATACACGTATCTGATACCTGCCTGAATTATCATTCTTGCGCACAACGGACACGGCTTAGCAACGTGTACAGCGCCTGTTTTCGGATCAATACCGGCAAGGTACAGGTCAGCGCCCACAGTCTGTTCCCGTGAGCAGTTCAGCAGCGCATTCGCCTCCGCGTGAACTGCCTTGCACTGAGCATACCCTTCACCCTGATGCAGGTCACGGGCAATACGCGGACACTGACCGGTCTCGCAGCAGTTGACCATTCCACGGGGCGATCCGTTATATCCGGTAGATATAACAGCATCGTTTTTCACGATGACAGCGCCGTACTTACGTTTAAGGCAGGTGCTTCTGTATGCGAATACCTCTGCGCAGTTCAGGTACGTATCGACCTTAGACACGCGCTCATTACCCTTTGATACTACCATATCACCTTTTCTTCTTACGGCTTTTATGCTGAAGGAACAGCACACCGGCAACCGCCGCAGCCTTTGCAGCAACAGTGATAACAGCCCTGCGGTCAGCCTTGTTTTTCAGTGAAAAAGGGACTTCTTCCGCATTGCTGAGGCTGCCCTTTCCGGCAGTCTTTGTGCTTCCGAATCCCACCGCAAACTTGCCGAAATCCTTTTCGTACTCCATTTTAGTCCTCCCGAACAGGCTCAGCGATAAGGAACTTTATCTTCTTGCCCTCTTCCGTGAACATATTCTCATGCTCAGTGACGAAGTTCTCGATACCGGTCTCACTATGAAGGTCACGGGTACTGAACTTTATCCTGTAGCCCGCCTCAGCGAAGTACTCAAAGGACTCATCGAACAGCTCGTCATCATCAGTCTTGAACCACAGCTCGCCTTTAAGGAACTTCTTGTAGTTGAGCAGCTGGCGGGTATGTGTAAGTCGGCGTTTCTTATGCTTCTTCTTCGGCCACGGATTGCAGAAGTTAATGTAAATGCGGTCAGCGCGGTCATTTTCGTCCCACGCCAGTTCAAGTCGCTCGATATTCTGAATGGCTATCCTTACGTTATCCGGAGCCATGCCCTTTTCCTTGTAAGCAGCCTCCAGCTTGCGCTTTGCAAGCACCAGCATCTCGTTCTTTATATCCATAGCGATGAAGTTCACTTCCGGATGAGCGGGAGCTGCCTGAGAAATGAATCCGCCCTTACCGCAGCCAAGCTCAACATACAGCGGTTTATCCGGCTCATCGAAGAGCTGAGCCCACTTACCCTTCTGCTCCTGTGGTGCAGGTATATAAAACGGACAAGCCTCAAGTTCCGGCTTAGCCCATGGTTTATGTCTGATTCTCATATTAACCTCCGAATATTAAAGTATAATAGCCTGATATGCAAGGGCTTGTAAATAAGCATAATGAATGTTTACATTCATTATACCATATCGGAAGCAGAAAAAAAAGTACTTTTGGAAAATAATTCTGTTCCTCTGACTAACAATTTTTACCTGAACTTGACACAACTGCCGAAAAGCGGTATAATACTATTATCATTTGTGTAATATATTGCTCCGTGTGATCTGCGGAGCTTTCCACCATACAGGAGGTATATAATGCATAGAAGGACAAAAATGATCATCATAGCTGCCGCAGCTTTACTGTGCGCAGTTTTTACTGCTCCGGCTGATGCAAGGGCAGCTACAGCGGAGGAAGCCGCTGAGCTTGCAAGACAGCACGGTATTCCGGAAAATATCATACAGGACGCATGGAACAAGTACAATCAGTCTCCCGAGAAGTACTCCGAAAACACCATAGACGCATATATTGCGTGTATGGAGGAAGCAAACTGGGTAGTAGTCTCTCAGCAGCCATACGATCCTGAGGCACAGATACCTGCACTGAGCACAGAGACCACACCTGTGCCGCAGGGAGAGACACCAACTGCCGCAGTTCCGACAGATGCACCGGACAGCAACGCTCCGGGCAGCAATGTAAGCTCCGGAGATCCCGGCAACTCAGACAGTACTGACATCACACTTACCATGCCCGACGGCTCAACATTCACAAGAATAAGCGCAGAACGCTTCATCGCACTATCCTATGAGGATAAGATGACATATCTCGGCACATTCACTCAGGAACAGCAGGACGTCATCATCAAGAACCTGACTCCTGCCGAGTACAAGAGCATGATGAAGCAGATGCCCAACGACAAGAAGCTGGAGTACATCGATACTCTGACACCTATGCTGGACCAGCTTGGCATAACTGCCACTGTTGACGAGCTTGACGGAAACAGCGTGTCGATCTCCATGAAGGATCAGGACGGTCAGCTCATATCCGTCAGCAAGGGCGGCAAGAACCTTGTTGAGAATACCGGCTACGACAGACGGGGCATCTTCGGATTCTCTGCAGCAGCTATGGCAGCTGCTCTGGGCGGACTGTACTTCATCGCCCGCAGATTCTTCGGCAACAATGAAAAGGAAGCTGAATAATGAGTAAACACAAGAACAGCAAAGCACTATATATCCTCACTCCGTTTATCGTCCTGCTGCTCAGCGTGGGAATACTCACAGCCGCAATGATAAAGCCAATGGATAAGCTGAAGGTACTGCTGAACGTTGCGTTCATGGATAACCTGAAAACCAGCGGCTCCGACGATTCCGGACTTGTTATAAAGCCATCGGAGATCATCAGCGATTATAATGGTGAGACCTCAGAAAAGGGCGAAGTACAGTACCCGAAATACGGCGAGCAGTTCGCAGTAATAAGCTGCAAGGCGTTCGATGTAGATGTACCGGTATACTGGGGATCCGGACAGGAGCTCCTTGAGCACGGTGCCTGCCAGTCGCCGGACTCCGTACTCCCCGGCGGAGGCGGAAATACCGTCATCAGCGCACACGTTGATACCTATTTTGCACAGCTGGACAAAATAAAGAAGGGTGATGTCATCACGTTAAAGACCAACTACGGTGAGTTCACCTATAAAGTCACTGAGGAGATAGAGTTCCTGTCAACAAACAACAAATACGTAATGCCATCATCTGACGAACACCTTACTATATACACCTGCAAGAAGGACGCAATTACAGCGTCAGACCAGCGATTCGGCTATATCGCAAAGCTGGACGAAAGCAGGTTCTATAACAGCAAGGAGGCGGAAAAATGAAAAAATTCAGCAGATACCTCCCCTCCCTGATAGCATCGGTACTGCTTCTGTTTTCGGTACTTGGCTGCATCGGTGCATCAGTATCGTGTATCAACATCAGTCAGGAGCGGCTCATATCACAGTCACGGAGCAACAACATTACTGCAACAGTAAGAAAGCAGCTTGAGAAATTCTTTGCCGGACGGGCAGGTTCAACACACGTACCGGCTGAGGTATATATGAACGCAGTCACAGATGAAGAGCTGAGCAGACGTATCGAAGAGAAGATACAGTTCGGATTCGCAGTACTCAATGGCACAGAATTCACAGAAGCCGACAGCGAAATACCGCAGCTCAACAGCAGTATCGAAGAGTTTTACAGCAATTATGCAGCTGAGAACAAGATAACCGACAAGGAACAGGTCTCAAAAGCAGCCGCGGCAGCCGAAAAGTCAGCCTATGACGCCATATCCGAACAGTGTGACGTATACAAATTCAGCGCACTGAAAGAACACGGCGTACTGAATATGGCAGCAAAATTCTACAGATACCGCTATCACCTGCTGGCAGTTACTATAGCTGCTATCGCAGCACTTGCACTGATACTCCTAATTATCAACCACAAGGAACGCTCAGCATTCCTTTACTGGTTCGGAGTGTCAACACTCATTGCGGGACTTCTTGGAACTATCCCCTGCGTGTACCTCCTTGCATCACGCTACTTCTACGCATTCTCCATAAAGCAGCAGCAGGTATTTGAGTCATACACGAAAGCTATGACATCATTCACTGAAGCATTTATGGCAGCTGCTATCGCTTGCAGCGTAGTTGGAATAGCTATGTTCATAATCTATGGAGTTGCCAACAGCAAGAATAAGTCGGTAGCTCCTACCGATGTTTCCACATCAAAATAAGCTCAAGACGGACATCTCAGACTGAGGTGTCCGATTTGTTATATATAGCAAACAGGTTTATTTATCATCATTTAATGTGTATTTCAAAAAATGATTGACTTAATTTACCGGAAATGTTATAATTAGATAGTCGATTCGTTCGATATATTATCATAAGGAGGCAAAACATATGAACTCATTCAAAAAATATGTGGCAGAGTTTATCGGTACATTCGTGCTGGTAACACTTGGATGCGGTACAGCAATGCTGGTCGGCTGTGATTCTGCAAACGGATGCGGATACATACTCACAGCACTGGCATTCGGCCTTGTTATCGTAGCAATGGCTTACAGCATCGGAAATATTTCCGGCTGCCACATCAACCCAGCCGTTTCACTGGGTGTACTCATCAACGGAGGCATTACAGCAACAGATTTCGTCGGATACGTTATCGCACAGTGCCTCGGCGCTTTCTGCGGTTCAGGACTTCTTGCACTGATATTCGCACTTGGCGGTGTCACCGACCAGACCGGCGGATACGGCACAAATGGACTTGCCGGAGTTAACGGAAGCTCAGGTGCAGGTCTTATCGTCGAGATAACACTCACAGCGATCTTTGTTATCACTATTCTTGGTGTTACCTCCAAAAAGGCATCACACGGTTCATTCGGCGGACTGGTGATCGGTCTCACACTTACACTGGTACATATCCTTGGTATCGGCCTTACAGGTACATCAGTCAACCCTGCAAGAAGCATCGGACCGGCTATCGTAGCAGCAATCGACGGCAATACAGACCCGCTGACATCACTGTGGGTATTCATCGTAGGACCGCTCATCGGCGCAGCTATCGGTGCTTTCATCTACAAGTATCTTGAGTCAGGACTCCCTGAGCCTGTAAAGGAAACACCTGCACCGGCTGTAAAGACAGCAGCAAAGCAGACAAACAATGCTCCTTCCAAGAAAAAGAAGAAGAAGTAATGACAACGTGCGTCCTTCGGGGCGCACTTTTTTGCAGCAGCAAATAATTAAAACAAAAAAATATTTGTTTTTTCTTCAAAAGGGTTGACAAAACTTCATATCAGTGATATAATATATATCGTTGATTACGAAAGTAAACCGTCTGGGTGTGGCGCAGTTGGTAGCGCGCTACCTTGGGGTGGTAGAGGCCGTGGGTTCAAGTCCCGTCACTCAGA
>CADBNS010000213.1 GCA_902796065.1 Ruminococcus flavefaciens | reverse complement strand
CAAGGATTTTTAACGCAGTCACCGACAAAATTTGACGAAAAGACGTGCATGAATCCCTATGTGGACAGGTTCTTATATTCCAAGGATACGTGCGGCTTTCAGTATAACTATCTGTGTCTTTCCATCGCGTATCTTTCCGTCCATTACAAGCTGGACTGCCTCTGACAGCGGGAGCTTCTCAACGTCAAGGAACTCACCGGGGTCAAGCCTCTGCTTGTCAAAGCTGAGTCCCCTTGCAAGATACATATGTGTGATCTCAGAGTCATATGCCGGAGTTGGCAGCATTTCACCGAGGTAGACGTACTCTGTGCAGGTGCAGCCGGTCTCCTCCAGCAGCTCACGCTTTCCGCATTCGCTGTGGTCCTCGCCTTTTTCCAGCTTGCCGGCAGGAACCTCCCGTGTTACGGTGCTGAACGGGTAGCGGAACTGCTTCACGAGAAATATCTCGTTGTTGTCAGTTATCGGTATAACGCATACGCCGCCGTTGTGGTGGAGTACATCGCGGATAGATGAGTCGCCGTTTTCCAGCTCGACAGTATCGTGGGTTATGGTGAATATGGGACCCTCATAGACGGTCTGGCTGCTTATCTTTTTTTCCTGTAAATGCATATTATCAACTCCTGTTATTTTTTCTCTCCGGAAGAGGCCTTTCGGGGAGCTTTCTTTTTCTTGTCAGTTTTTTCCGGTTCTCTGCGGAAGCTGTTGCAGTACAGCTGCGACGGAGCTACACCGTGGCATGATGTGTAGTCATAGGTGTGTGCGAAGCCGAACTCCTTTTCTTTGCCGCGGAATCTGCGGCAGATGAGCAGGTACATGATGAGTATGAGCAGAGCTGCACCTGTTATCATGATACCGTGTTTCAGTCCGGGAGTCTCATAGTGGAATTCGATGGTATTGTTTCCGCTGTCAGCCTTTACAGCCATGAAGCCATAGGATACCTTCTCTATGTCGGCAGGTTTGCCGTTGACCTCAGCTGTCCAGCCCTTGCTGTAGGGAACGCTGAAGAATACAAGCTGCGGAGAGTCAAGGTCGATGACCGACTTGAATCCGTAGGAATCAAATGTGAATGAGCTGGAGCAGTTCTTCAGTCTCTCCTCACAGAATTCGCGGTAATCGGTCTTGTTGAGACCGGAGAGATCTGCCTCCGGTACCTCAGTGAGTATGTCGGAGTACTTCTCTATCTGCTCATCGGACAGTATCAGTGCATTCATAAGCAGCTTCTCGCGTATCTTCTTTGATCTGGACTCTAATGTGCTCTCTGAGACGTACTTGCTGAATCCCATACCCATTGGGATATACAGCTTATTCTCGTATATCTCGAAGTATTCGTTTTCGCCCACGTACTCGAATCCGGGCATTTCTTCGGGGATGTTCATCTGGCTTGCTTCTTTGACTTCGCTGATGCTATTGACAATCTTATTTCCGAGCAAGTTGGCAAATGAGTCGTTCTTTTTTTCACTTGAAGACTCAGAAATGCCGGATGCAAATCGCATATCGTTGGTTTTCTGACGGTAATAGTATTTTACGGAGAAAAGTCCGCGGAGAGTGTAGTGATCCGGATCGGGACGGGAAGCAACAGCTCTATCCATATCGATAGCTTGATAGAACTTCATAATGGACGGTTCTACAACGCTCTGGAATGCGCGGATACTTGGCAGCTGCCAGAACATCGGGTAGTTATCTACGCTGTTGGACATATCCACACGGAAGAAGTTATCCTCTGAGATGTTTTCATATACCTCAGATCCGCCGTCAATTGCAGAATCGATGTATTCATTGGCTTTTTCCGGTGAAACTGCATTGTATAGGGTGGTGGTGAAGATAAGTCCTACGCAGAATACGGCGGTAGTCCACACCATTGCGTGACCGTAGGATTTGCCGCGGTTCTTGAGGTCGAACAAATATCCCACTATCATAAGGCTGAACAATGCGATACACATTGTGATCCAGAAGTATTTCAGGTCATTTGGCACTGAGAAGTATATCAGACCTCCGTCACGGAGCTGTATCGGCATAAGTGACTGGAATATGAATAATGCAAGCATAGCTATGGATATTATCATAGCTGGTTTTATCTTAACGCCCTCCTCATCGATGGTCCGTGAAGTCATCATAGCGAAGAGCAGAATGGGCATATAGAACCAGCGTGCATAGTAATAGCCGTTGGCAGCCTGGAAGAGACAGTTGAGTATCGGTATCATTGCACATATTATGAGAAAGTATGAGATACGTGTAGCCCAGTGCTTTCTATGGGTGCGCATGAAGGTTATAACTCCGATCATACCGAACAGCGGGAAGTATCCGCCGATAGATGCCCATTTTTCGTAGTCTGAATCAAAGAGTATCGGGAATGCAGGAGGATCAGAAGGCATGAAGAAGGTCTGGATGATTCGCGGGATAACTGTTGAATCCTTGTAGATCAGTGCATCTGTGCCGAAAAGCGGATCACTTACTCGTGTGTTGTTGATCACGAGCAGGAACGATGGGAGAAGTATAGCGCCGGCAACTGCCGTACCGATAACAGCCTCAAAGCACAGCAGGAAGAATTTCTTCCATGAGGTGTGGAAATCCGGACACTTCATTCTGAACAGGTAGTATATCACGAGGAATACCGCCTGACCGCAGAAGAAGTAGTAGTTTATGCAGGCCATCAGTGCGACGGTGAAAGCAAAAGCTCCCTTGCGGTGGTTGTTGATGTTTTCTTCCATAGCAATGAGCATCAGCGGGAAGAAAGCAGTAACGTCCTGGAAATGGTTGAAGAAAATATTGTATATCTGGAAGCCGGAGAATGCATACAGCAGTGCTCCGGTAAGAGCAGACTGCTTTCCGCGGACGAATCTGCGTATGTAGATGTATGCGGTGAGGGTGGCGATACCATGTTTCAGCGCCAGAAGGAAGGGCATCGCATACGTGACGGCACCCCGCGGAAGCAGTACGGTCAGCCAGAAAAACGGGCTTCCTGTGAGATAGAAGGAATACGACGACAGCAGGTCGGTACCGAGGTCGGTGTACCAGTTCCAGCCGAACTGACCGCTTCTTACGGCATCATTTACGAGGCTGTAGAAAGGTATCTGCTGAGCGTTATAGTCGCCGTAGTAGATGAATCTTCCTTTCTCGCATATCATGAAGGGTATGAGGGTGACCATCATGACAGCGAATCCAAGCAGAAATACAAGGAAGTATCTGTCTTTGGAGTATTTTGAAATACGATAATTTGTGGCTTGCATAATTACCTCCTGAGTACATATTTATGATTATTATACCACATATGCTGAAAAAAGAAAAGCTATTTTTTTGATCAGTTCAGTTTTTCGATAAACGCGCCAATTTCTTTGCTCTGTACATCGCGGTTATTGAAGACACATTAATTATATAACCGGACCGCATCTTTGTCAATAAAGCATATCTGTAACTTTCCTGAGGTCAGCTGAATATAATAGTCATGGGACCCGGTGTTCCAGAAAGGAGTGATAATATGTACGACCACAACTATTACGAAAGCGGAGCTCCTGTACGGGCGGCGCGGGTATACGACAGCTGCTCCGACAAGGACTGTTTCAGCGGACTTCCGGTCACACTGGAAAGCGGTGAGCTTTCGCCGGAGATAAATATACTCCGCAGCCGCAGTGCGCAGGTCGAAAACATATCGGTTAACGTAGAGCCTGTACCGTTCAACCGCGGATTCTACCAGACCGACCTTACAATTACATTTGACATTGAGATAGCAGGCTATGCACAAAGCGGAGCGGAGCCTGTCATAATGCGCGGTAAGGCGTATGCGGCGAAAAGCTGCATACTCTACGGCAGCGAGTCCTCTGTACGTACCTTTTTCAGCGGAGATGCCCAGCCTGCGGCTGATACGTCTGACGGACTTCCGACTGCGGCTGTATCGGTGCTGGAGCCCATAGTCCTTGAGACTCGGATAGAGAACATTTGCAGCGACAGCCGCCAGATACCCGGGCAGCGCGGCATTGCCGTGACACTGGGACTGTTCTCGGTGGTGGAGCTCATACGTCCGACGACGATAATGGTCCCCACAATGGAGTACAGCATACCGCAGAGGGAGTGCTTCAGCGAGTCGGAGTCGCCCTGCGAGATATTCGAGCGGCTGAAATTCCCGGAGGAGGAGTTTATCCCTCTTACGCTGAATGGTACTGACAGGGGCTCCGGCGAGACCATGGATGCAAGCTGATATGTTTTCCCCTTGCCATAGTATTTCTGAGAGAAAGTCAGGGATACTATGGCTTTTTTATTGACAGTGCAGCTGCGTACTATGCGACACGCAGGGTCATAGTCTCTATATGAGCACAGTCCTTTTGCTCCGCACCTTTTTTGCAAAATAATTGTAAAAATGCACTGCTCCCATTTGACACCTGCGCTGTTTGATGATACAATATTATTGCTCCCCCAATTAAACTTTGCCAGAAAGGCGAAGTCAGAAAGGAAATATATCAAGGAAGGAAAACGCAGGAATGCTTT